>NZ_JTLA01000038.1:0-43163 GCF_000799055.1 Ensifer sp. ZNC0028 | reverse complement strand
CCCGCTCGGCCAGGCGGCCGACGCGCTCCAGCCGATGTTCTCCACGCCGATCATCGCGCCCATTCCGAGCGCGATCGGCCGCATGCTCGACCTGATGCAGGTCGCCGCCTGACAGGCATTCCTCCCCGCAGACACCCAAAAGGAGTATGGATCGGGCGGCGCTAATGCCTGTTTCCGCCGGCCTCGCTGTGGTATTTTCGCCCTTCCTAATTGGCGAGACCGAAGCTGGGGCGGAGGTTACGCGATGAAATCTCTCTTTGCTTCGCTGGCCGCGGTGGCGTTCTTCGCCGCGGCGGCGAACGCGGGTCCCTTGCATGACGCGGCACGGGACGGCGACACGGAACGCGTCAAACAGTTGCTCGATCAGGGAACCGACATTACCGAGCCCGATGCGGCCGGTGAACCGGCACTGTTGATTGCCGCTCTCAAGGGGCGCGCCGAGGTCGTCGCCCTTCTCATCGACCGCGGCAACGACATCGAGATCCGCAACAAGGGCGGTCTCACCGCACTGCACGCCGCGGCCTATGGCGGCAATCTCGAAACCGTCAAACTGCTCGTCGCCAAGGGTGCTGCAGTCAACGACGTCTCCAATTTCTACAAGATGTCGCCGCTGCACGCTGCAGCCGAAGAGGGCCACGCCGAAGTGGTCGCCTTCCTCTTGGCCAACAAGGCCGACATCGAAGCCAAGGAGCGCAACGGCTACACGCCGCTCACCCAAGCCGGCTGGCGATCCTATTGGCCGGCCGCCGAACTTCTGCTGAAGGCCGGCGCCACCTGCCAGAAGGCCGAACTGGTCGGCGACTGGCTCTACGGCGAATGCACGAAACGGCAATAGATCAGATCCGGAAACGGAGGAAACGGCATGTCTCGACACTCCATACGATTTGCAATCGCGGCGACGGCGGTCCTGCTTGGCTCCGCCATGCCGTCGCTGGCGGAAGAGCCCGTCAACACCGGCTACTTCGGTGACGTCGCAATCAAGGGCTACGATCCCGTCGCCTACTTCACCGAGAACAAGGCGGTCGAAGGATCACCCGAGTTCAGCTATCGCTGGCTCGGCGCCACCTGGCAGTTTGCGAGCGCCGAACATCGCGACCAGTTCATCAAAGAGCCGACCCGCTACGCACCACAATATGGCGGTTACTGCGCCGATGGCGTTTCCTTCGGCACGGTCACGACCAACATCGATCCCAAGGCCTGGCGCATTATCGAGGACAAGCTCTATCTCAGCTACGATCCGGGTGCGGCCGACGGGCTGGTGAAGAACCCGAACAAGGTGGTCGATTCGCGCAAGCACTGGTCCGAGGTCGAGCAGACGCTGCTCACCGAAAAGGCCAACATCAACTGGACGCAGCCCCGGCCCTGAAGGCCGGCGGCTCGACGATGACAACCGTCACTTCTCGATCGAGAAGAACTTCAGCGACTGCGGCGTGACATTGATGTAGTCCGCCGGGCGCTCGCCCTTGGCCGTATTGCGGTAGACGTAGCCGCAGACCATGCGGTCGAGGAAATAGCCGTCGTATTTCTCGCAGAGCTGGTTGCCCTTCACCTCGATGCGGCCGGTGATGTTGGTGTTGCTCGTGCGGTAGGCGGTGTTGCCGTCCCTGTCGAAGAACTGTGCAAAACTCGTGCCGTTCTTGTGCACGCCGACCCAGGTCTTGTCGCTGGTCAGTTGCTTGAGTTCGGCCGGCCCAAGCCGGTCGCCACCGGCACCGATAAAGCCGAAGGGCCATTCGGGAATGCCGGCCACGCGCAGGCCGAAGAGGTGGCGATAGAGATCCTCCTGGGGCCAATAGTCATAGAGATAACCGTAGTAGGTGAGGTTGGTGTCCGGGAAGAGCTTCAGCAGTTCAGCCGCCTCAGCCGCCGCACTCTGCTGATCACCGCGCTGGGCATAGGCCGACGCCAGATACTCCCGCACCGCTTCGACCTTCGGCAACGATGCGCCGGCCGCTTCGATCAGCGGGATTGCCTTCTCCAGGTGGCGCGCGGTGTAGTAGACGATGCCAGCGAGCAACTGCAAACTTGACGAAGGCGACGGATCGAGCCGCAGCGCCCGCGCGATATCATCGACCGCCTGCTCGTGTTCGCCGGTCTGGGCCAGCACGAGCGCCAGATTGGCCAGTGCCTCCGCGTCGTTCGGTTGCGCCGAGACGGCCCGAAGCGCCGATTCCTTGGCCTCGAGCGGACGGCCGTCGACGAGTTGCAGCAGCGCCAGAACGGTATGGGCGCGGGCGTTGTTGGCATCGAGCTTCAGCGCCTCGCCCGCCGCGTCATAGGCGATCTTGCGCGCCACGGCCGCCGACCAGAGATAGTTGTAGTCGTTGCGCCAGACGTCGACGGCGACCCGGGCGATACCGGCATGCGCGTCGGCGAACTTCGGATCGAGATCGATCGCCCGCTGATAAAAGGAAAGTGTCTGCCGATAGGTGTCGACGTCTCGCCAGATCAGCCCCTGCTGTTCTGCCCGCATGTAATTGTCGTAGGCCTCGAGATTGTCTGTCGGTATGCGCGCCAGCTGATCACGTTCGCCCTCACTGAGCTTGACCTCGAGCGCTGCGATGATCTTGCCGATCACGTCGTCCTGAACCGCAAAGAGATCGGCATATTGCCGGTCGTAGCGCTCCGCCCAGAGCGAAAGACCGCTCATCGCATCGATGAGCTTGACGTTGATGCGCAGCCGCTGATCGGCCCGCTGCAACGTGCCCTCCAGCACGTAGTGCACGCCGAGTTCGGCAGCAACGTCCTGGATCTTGTCGGTACTGCCCTTCAGCGCGAACACCGAATGACGCGCGATGACAAAGAGGCCGGACACTTTCGAGAGTTCTGTGATGAGATCGTCCGTCAGCCCCTCGGCCAAGTGGTCGTGGTCGCTGTCGCCGCTGACATTGATGAAGGGAAGCACGGCAACCGAAGGCTGATCCGGCAACGGGTAGGCGAAACGTTGCGCCGGACCTGGCGAAGGGATCAAGGTCCAAGGCTGCCACCAGGCGGCCGCGGCGGCCAGCGCAAGCACCACGAGCCCAAGCAGCAGGCTCCTCAACCAGGAACCGTTGCGCCCGCTCTTCGCGACGATGGTCTTGCCGGCCGCGTCGGGATCGAGAAGCACGCGATAGACGCGAATAGGTTCGGAAAGCCCCTTGACCGACTGGCGCCCAAACGAGGCAAAGCCGACTCTCAGTTTGGAGCCCACCTGATCATAGGCCGTGCCCGAAATCGCAATGCCGCCCGGCTCGGCGAGCCCCTGGACCCGATCGGCGATGTTGACGCCGTCACCATGGATGTCGTCCCCCTCGACGATGATGTCGCCGAGATTGATGCCGATGCGGAAGTCCAGCCTCTCGCCGTTTGGCGCCTTGTCAGCGTCCACCTCCGCCTTGCGCCGCTGGATCTCGACCGCGCATTGGGTTGCATCGACAACGCTGCGGAATTCGACGAGCAGGCCATCGCCCATCGTCTTCACCAGACGCCCGTGATGCTCGCGGAAAAGCGGTTCCAGGATATTGGAAAGGTCCGACTGGAAACGAAGGCGCGTGCCTTCCTCGTCCAGCCGGCTCAAGCGGCTGTAACCGACGACATCCGCGATCAGGACGGCAGCGAGACGGCGCTCCATCGACGAGCTCTCAGCGTACGACGTACTCCAGCGACAATGTTACCGCAGCTTGGCGGGCGGCGCCATCGGCGCGCGTGGCGAGACGCATCGACGTGGCGAGACGCATCGACCAGGCCGTAACCGTTACGTACTTGCAGGACCTCGCTGAAGTGCCACGATTACAGGCGATCATCCGAGGGAATATGCCATGCTCAAAAGACGGTCACTACTGATGCTCGGCGCGCTTGCAACGGCACTGCCGGCACTCAGAATGACAGATGCGGGCGCTGCCGATAGCGGCCTCACGGCCGAAGAGGCGCGCGCCATCGCCAAGGATGCCTATATCTACGGTTTCCCGCTCGTCGACAGCTATCGGGTGCAGCATTCCTATTTCGTCGATCGCGGCGGTGCGGAGTTCAAGAGCGGCTGGAACACGCTGAACAACACCGCACGGGTTTACACGCCCGAGGACAAGGCGATCCAGACGCCAAATTCCGATACGCCCTACTCCTTCCTCGGCGCCGACCTGCGCGCCGAGCCGCTGGTCCTGACAGTGCCTGCGGTCGAGAAGGAGCGGTACTACTCGCTCCAGTTCGTCGACATGTACACCTTCAATTTCGCCTATGTCGGCAGCCGCGCGACGGGCAGCGAGGCCGGCAGCTTTCTGCTGGCGGGACCGGGCTGGAAGGGCGAAACGCCTCCCGGCATCAAGACAGTGATCCGCTCGGAAACTGAATTCGCCTTCGTGCTTTACCGCACGCAGCTCTTCAACCCCGGCGACATCGAGAACGTCAAGAAGATCCAGGCCGGCTACAAGGTCGAGCCGCTGTCGACATTCCTTGGTCAGCCGGCACCAGCGCCGGCCGTGGCCGTCGATTTCGTGAACCCGCTCAGTGCCGAGGAGGAGAAGAGCTCGCCGGAGTTCTTCAGTATCCTCAATTTCGTGCTCGGTTTTTGCCCGACCAGCCCGTCAGAAACCGACCTGATGGAGCGCTTCGCCAGGATCAATGTCGGCGGCGGCAAGCGCTTCGACTTCGACAGGTTTTCTCCTGATATGCAGCAGGCGATCGAAGGTGGAATCGCCGACGCCTGGGCGGCTTTCAAGGAATTCAAGGAAACCGAACTCGATACCGGAAAACGAACGAGCGCCGACAGCTTCGGCACGCGGGAAGACTTGAACGGCCGCTATCTCGACCGCATGTCGGGCGCCGTGCTTGGCATCTACGGCAACTCCAAGGACGAGGCGATCTATCCCGCCTACTTCACCAGCGACGACAAGAAGCCGCTTTCGGGTGAGAATCGCTACACGCTGCGCTTCGAGCCGGGGCAACTGCCACCGGTCAATGCCTTCTGGTCGCTGACGCTCTACGAACTACCGGCGAGCCTGCTCTACGCCAATCCGCTCAACCGCTACCTGATCAACTCGCCGATGCTGCCGGACCTGAAGAAGGACGCCGACGGCGGCGTGACGCTCCACATTCAGAACCAGAACCCGGGCCCCGACAAGGAGGCCAACTGGTTGCCCGCCCCCACTGGCCCGTTTTTCATGGCGATGCGCCTCTACTGGCCGAAAGCCGATGCGCTCGACGGCAAATGGAAAGCGCCAGCCCTGCACCACGTCAATTGATCGCCGAGGACCTGACATGACCAAATCCAGTATCGCCATCGCCCTGACCGCGGCCCTTGTCGGCATCAGCCCGCTGACGGCAAGCGCCGCCGAGCCCGTGACCGTCGGCGTCGACAACTTCATTCGCGCCGAGAGCGACATGTATGCGGCAAGCATGGTCAAGGACGGCGCCTTCGGCAAATTCCTGCACCGGCGCGAACCAGCCTCGATCGACAATCAGACCGTTATCCGCCTCAACCGCGACACACTCTATTCGTCGGCCGTGTTCGATCTGGACGCCGGGCCTGTTACCATCACCCTGCCGGACGCGGGTAAGCGCTTCATGTCGATGCAGGTGATCAACGAGGATCACTATGTGCCCGAGGTGGTCTACGGTGCCGGCGAAACGACGCTGACGAAGGAAAAGGCCGGCACGCGCTACGTCGTCGTCGGTATCCGCACGCTGGTCGATCCCGCCGACAAGAAAGATATCGCCGAAGTCCATGCGCTGCAGGACGCGATCAAGGTCAGCCAGAAAGATGCAGGCAAATTCGAGGTTCCGGCCTGGGATCCAGCCAGCCAGAAGAAGGTGCGCGAGGCGCTGCTCGCACTTGGCGCGACGATGCCGGACTTCAAGAAGGCCTTCGGCACCAAGGAGGAGGTCGATCCGATCCGCCACCTGATCGGCACCGCGACCGGCTGGGGCGGCAACCCGGACAAGGACGCGACCTATCTCAACGTCACGCCAGCCAAGAACGACGGCAAGACGGTCTACAAGCTTGCCGTCAAGGACGTGCCGGTCGATGCGTTCTGGTCGGTCAGCGTCTACGATGCGCAAGGCTTCTACGAGAAGAACGCCTACGACGCCTATGCAATCAACAATGTCACGGCGAAGAAGGCGGACGACGGCAGCGTCTCGATCCAGTTCGGCGGCTGCGACCGAGAGATCGTCAACTGCCTGCCCGTGGTCGACGGCTGGAACTACACCGTGCGGCTCTACCGGCCGCGCAAGGAGATCCTCGATGGCTCCTGGCACTTCCCCGAGCCGCAACCGGTGAACTAGGCTTCCCGTCTCGCGGAACAGGCTGCGGAGGCCCGCGCATGGAATTCAGGGATGACGACCTTGCGGTTTTCGCCGAGCACGGCGCGACGCCCCTGCCGGCAGCCGTTGTCACGGGCCATGTCGAGAACAATGGCGCGCGCATCTGGTTCGCAACCTATGGATCGGGCAGGCCCGTCATCCTGCTGCATGGCGGTCTTGGCCACAGCGGCAACTGGGGCTTTCAGGTCCCGGCACTGCTTCAAGCCGGCCACCGTGTCATCCTGATCGACAGCCGCGGCCATGGCCGCAGCACCCGCGATGAAAGGCCCTATTCCTATCAGCTGATGGCCTCGGACGTGTTTTCCGTCATGGACAGGCTGGATCTTCAGAAGGCCGCCTTTGCGGGCTGGAGCGACGGCGCCTGTATCGCGCTCGTTCTCGCCTCCATGGCGCCGGAGCGCGTAACCGGCGTCTTCTTCTTTGCCTGCAACATGGATCCAAGCGGCACCAAGGACATCGAGCCGAGCCCAATGCTCGACCGTTGCTTCAGCCGCCATGCTGAAGACTACCGCGCGCTGTCGGCAACGCCCGGCGATTTCAGCGCCTTCGTCGATGCCGTCAGCACGATGCAGAGGACCGAGCCGAACTACACGGCGGAAGATCTCGGCAAGATCCATGTGCCGGTCGTGATCGTCCAAAGCGAAAACGACGAGTTCATCCGGTACGAGCATGCAGACCATCTCGCCAGCAGCATTCCCGGCGCCGCATTCATCCTTCTTGATGACGTCAGCCACTTCGCTCCGCTGCAGCGGCCCGACCGCTTCAACGCCGCGCTCACGGCTTTCCTTGCCGCGCTCGATGACGAGCCCGAAGACGACGCGCAATGACAGCAATGACGAGCCCTTGTCGGCTCGTCATCACTCACTCCAGCGGCGTTATTCAGCCGCTTCGGTCTCCGGCATCGGCACATAGTTGAGGATCGGCGACAACCAGCGCTCGACCTCGCGCACCGGCATACGCTTGCGCTCCGCATAGTCTTCGACCTGATCGCGCTCGACCTTGGCGACACCGAAGTAATAGGCTTCGGGATGGCCGATATAGAGGCCGGAAACCGACGAACCCGGCCACATCGCATAGCTCTCGGTCAGGCTGACGCCGATCGTTGCTTCCGCGTCGAGCAGCCGGAACAGCGTCGCCTTTTCCGTGTGATCGGGCTGGGCCGGATAGCCCGGCGCTGGGCGGATGCCGGCATAGGGCTCCGCGATCAGCTCCACCGGCGTAAACGTCTCGTCGGCCGCATAGCCCCAGAGTTCGGTGCGCACATATTCATGCATGCGCTCGGCAAAGGCCTCGGCAAACCGGTCGGCCAGCGCCTTCACCATGATCGAGGAATAATCGTCGTTGGCGCGCTCGAAGCGCTCGGCGATCGCCACTTCCTCGATGCCGGCCGTCACCACGAAGCCGCCGACATAGTCGTTGGAGCCGCTATCGGCAGGCGCGACGAAGTCGGAGAGCGCCACGTTCGGGCGGCCGTCGCGCTTCGAAAGCTGCTGGCGGAGCGTAAAGAAGGTCGCAAGCTCTGACACGCGATCCTCGCCGGTAAAGAGCCGGATGTCGTCGCCAACCGTGCCAGCCGGCCAGAAGCCGACGACCGCCTTCGGTGCGAACCAGTTTTCGTCGATGATCTTCTTGAGCATCGCCTGCGCATCATCGAACAGCTGCCGGGCGGCCGCCCCTTGTGCCTCGTCGTCGAGGATCTTCGGGTAGACGCCCTTCAGCTCCCAGGTCTGGAAGAACGGCGTCCAGTCGATATAGCGGGCGAGTTCGGCGAGATCCCAGCTTTCGAACACACGCGTGCCGAGGAAGGACGGCGCCTTCGCCTGGTAGCTCGACCAGTCGATCCGATGCTGGTTGGCGCGCGCCTGCGACAGCGGCAGTCGGCGCTTTTCCGCCTCGTTGCGGGCATGGGCGTCGGCAACCTTGCGGTACTCGGCTCGCACCGTCTCCATGTAGCTGTCGCGCGCTTCCGGCGACAGCAGGCTCGAAACGACGCCGACGGCGCGGCTGGCATCGGTGACGTAGACCGTCTGGCCGCGGTCGTAACGCGGATTGATCTTGACCGCCGTATGCACGCGGCTGGTGGTCGCGCCGCCGATCAGAAGCGGCACGTCGAAACCTTCGCGCTCGAGCTCGGAGGCGACATGCACCATCTCGTCGAGCGACGGGGTGATCAGGCCGGAAAGGCCGATGATATCCACCTTCTGCTCGCGCGCCACTTCGAGGATTTTCGCCGAAGGCACCATGACGCCGAGATCGATGATCTCGTAATTGTTGCAGGCAAGCACGACGCCGACGATGTTCTTGCCGATGTCGTGCACGTCGCCCTTGACTGTGGCCATCAGGATCTTGCCGGCGCTCTGGCGCGCCTCGCCGCCATTGGCAAGCTTCTCCGCCTCCATGTGCGGCAACAGAACGGCAACCGCCTGCTTCATGACGCGCGCGGATTTCACCACCTGCGGCAGGAACATCTTGCCGGACCCGAAGAGATCGCCGACGACGTTCATGCCGGCCATCAACGGGCCTTCGATGACGTGCAGCGGCCGGGCGGCCGCAAGCCGCGCTTCTTCGGTATCGGCCTCGATGTACTCGGTGATGCCGTTGACGAGTGCGTGTTCGAGGCGCTTCTCCACCGACCATTCGCGCCAGGAGAGATCCTTCTCGCGGCCTTGAGCCCCGCCCTGGCCGCGATAGCGCTCGGCGATCTCAAGCATGCGCTCGGTCGAATCGGCGCGGCGGTTGAGCACCACGTCCTCGCAGGCCTCGCGCAGATCCGGATCGATCGCGTCGTAGACGGCCAGCTGGCCGGCATTGACGATGCCCATGTCCATGCCCGCCTGGATGGCATGGTAGAGGAACACCGCGTGCATCGCCTCGCGCACCGGCTCGTTGCCGCGGAACGAGAAGGAGAGGTTCGAGACGCCGCCCGACACATGCACATGCGGCAGGGTCTTGATGATCTCGCGCGTCGCCTCGATGAAGTCGACGCCGTAGTTGTTGTGTTCCTCGATACCCGTCGCAACAGCAAAGATGTTCGGATCGAAGATGATGTCTTCCGGCGGGAAACCGGCCTGCTCCGTCAGCAGCTTGTAGGCGCGGGTGCAGATCTCGACCTTGCGCGCCTGCGTATCGGCCTGGCCGACCTCGTCGAAGGCCATGATGACGACGGCGGCGCCATAGGCGCGGCAAAGCCGGGCGTGGTGCAGGAACGCCTCTTCGCCTTCCTTCATGGAAATGGAATTGACCAGCGGCTTGCCCTGAACGCATTTCAGGCCCGCCTCGATCACCTCCCATTTCGACGAATCGATCATCACGGGCACGCGGGCGATATCCGGCTCGGAGGCGACGAGGTTCAGGAACTCGACCATCGCCTGCTTCGAATCGATCAGGCCTTCGTCCATGTTGATGTCGATGATCTGGGCGCCGTTTGCGACCTGGTCGCGCGCGACATCGAGCGCTGCCGAGTAGTCGCCGGCAGTGATCAGCTTGCGGAACTTCGCCGAGCCGGTGACGTTGGTGCGCTCGCCGACGTTGACGAAGGGAATGTCAGAGGTGAGCGTGAACGGCTCCAGGCCGGAGAGCCGCATCAGCGGCTCGACCTTGGGGATCTCGCGCGGCGGATGCTTGGCAACCGCCCTGGCGATCGCGCTGATATGGGCGGGCGTCGAGCCGCAGCAGCCGCCGACGATGTTCAGCAGCCCATCGCGCGCAAACGCTTCCACCTGCGCCGCCATCTGCTCCGGCGTCTCGTCATACTGGCCGAACTCGTTCGGCAGGCCGGCATTGGGATAGGCGCAGACGAAGGTATCGGCAACGCCCGAGAGTTCGTCGATATGGGCGCGCATGGCATTGGCGCCGAGCGCACAGTTGAGCCCGATGGTGAAGGGTTCGGCGTGGCGCACCGAGTGCCAGAAAGCGGTCGGCGTCTGGCCCGACAGCGTGCGGCCCGAGAGATCGGTGATCGTGCCGGAGATCATGACCGGCAGGTCGATGCCCTTCTCCGCGAAGACTTCCTTGGTCGCAAAGATCGCCGCCTTGGCATTCAGCGTGTCGAAGATCGTCTCGATCAGGATGATGTCGGCGCCGCCGTCGATCAGGCCGCGGATCTGCTCGGCATAGGCGACGCGCAAATCGTCGAAGGTGACGGCGCGATAGCCGGGATTGTTGACGTCGGGCGAAATCGACGCCGTGCGGTTCGTCGGCCCGAGCGCACCGGCGACGAAGCGACGCCGGCCATCCTCGGTCTCTGCGCGCTTGGCGGCACGGCGCGCCAGCCGGGCGCCGTCACGGTTGAGCTCATAGACCATGTCCTCCATGCCGTAATCGGCCTGGGCGATGCGGGTCGAGGAGAAGGTGTTGGTTTCGAGGATATCGGCGCCGGCGATCGCATAGGCGTAGTGAATGTCCTCGATCGCCTTCGGCTGGGTCAGCGTCAGAAGATCGTTGTTGCCCTGCTGGTGACAGGCGCAGCCGCCGAATCGGTCGCCCCGGAAATGCTGCTCGATGAAGCCGAGCTGCTGGATCTCCGTACCCATCGCGCCATCCATGATCAGGATGCGTTCGCGCGCAGCCTGGGCCAGCGCCCGCTTGATCTCGGAGCCATCCGGCTTGGAGGAAACATCGCCGAAAAGGGCGTCGATGGCGGACATGGGAAATCTCCCGTTCTGAAAACGACAAACACGAAGCCAAGTCAATCACATAAAGATATCTTTATGTCAACATATGCGGCAATCACATTTGCCCCTCAGAGCAAAGAAAATGGCCCGCCGCAATTGCGACGGGCCATAACAAAAGCGGATACTCTGGATCGGCAAATCAGAGCCGGGCCAGGCAGTCCTCGGTTTCATAAATGGCGCAAAGGATGTGGTAGAAGCTGCTCGCCGGCGCCGACTCCTCGACGAAGCTGCCGTCGGCCTGCTGCTTGTCGCGCCAAAGGCCCGCGACCGGCGTCGCCAGGAACGTCTGAAGGGCCGCCGCTGCCCGCGCGGCCGAAGCAAGATAACGCTCGCGCTCGGCACCATTGGTGAGTGCGGCAAAGCGCACGGCCGCCTTCAGCCACTCGGTCTGCGGCCAAAGCCTCGCGATCGGATCGGCCACCGACAGATCGTCGAGAAGCGTCATGATCGCGACGTTGCGGTTCGCGCAGATGCCGTGGGCCTCACCGATATCGAACAGCCGCCGGGCCTTGACGATCGCCTCGGCGCTGCCGCGCCGCTCCGCCCAGCGCAAAAGCAGCCACGCCCATTCGAACAGATGTCCGGGCTCGACGATCCGGCCCTTTTCGCCTGCCATCGGCGCCCAGTCGTGATCGAAGAATTCGCGCAAAACACCGCTCTCGGCATCGATGAAATAATCCATCGCCAGATGCGCAATTTCATCGGCAAGGTTCGCCCAGCCAACCCGATCGAAGCCCTCGACCGTCTCGCTCGCCAGGCATGCCTCGAAGAGATGCATATGCGGATTGGAGCAGAGCGGCAGGCGCGAAGGATTGTCTTCCTCGAAGCCGGCGACCGGATGCTTGGCATGCGCCTCGATCCGCGCGCGAAGGTCATTGCTGCGCTCGATCATCTCGGCCTTGCGGGCCGGCACGACCTCGCCCAGATAGGCGAAGGCAAGCAGCGCGAAGGCCTGGTTGTAGAGGTCGAAGGATGGATCGAGCAGATTGCCATCGGCATCGGCGAGCGCACCGTAAAAGCCGCTTGGCTGCTTGAAAATGCGATCGAAATAGGCGAGCCCGCCTTCGGCGGCACCCCGCCAGTCGCCTGTCCAGCCGCGCCGGCCGGCTTCCGCGAAGCAGTAAACCTGCCGGGGCTGAACGCGCGCACGCCGGTTGGCGCGGGTCGGCTCGCCCGCCATATCGATCGTCTCGACGAAACCGCCTGAATGATCGACGCCCTTGTCGCGCCAGAGCGGCAGCGCCTTGTCTGCCAGCCAATCAGACAGCACGCGTGATTGCGAAAGAATATCCAATGCCAATTCTCAGTCCTCGAGCTTCAATGCGCCGTGATCCTTGCCGAGCAAGGCCGAGAGCGCTTCGACCACCATGTTGTGGTCCTCGCGTTGCGGCAGGCCGGATACGGTGACGGCACCGATACAGCCGGTGCCCTTGACGACGATCGGGAAGCTGCCGCCATGCGCTGCATAATCGGCATCGGCCAATCCGAGCTTCGCCTGCAGATTGGTCTGTGCCTTGGCAAGCTCGCGACCGGTGGCGTAGCTGCTCTTGAACAGCCGGAACACGGTATTGCGCTTGCGGCGCACCCAGTTCGGATTGTCAGGCGTCGCCCCGTCGAGCGCGGCATAAAACACCTGCATCGAGAAGAGCGTGATGTCGATGACGACGCCAAGCTTGCGCTCGGCCGCCATCTTGCGCAGCAGCGTGCCAAGCTCCCAGGCCGTATCCAGATCGAAGCGCTCGAACTGCAATTCCTGTTCCTGCCGCGCGATGCGGGCGAGGTCCTTGTCGATATTCATGGGGTTCAGTCCTTCCAGAGCCAGGCCGCGCCGCGCACGCCGGAGCTGTCGCCGTGCAAGGCCTTGCGAATGGGCGTTTCGAACGTGTCGCCGAAGAGGTAATTGACCACGCGCGGCGGAACGTCCTGATAGATCTCGTCGACATTCGACATGCCGCCGCCAAGCACGTAGACGTCCGGGTCGACGATATTGGTCAGCAGCGCCAGGCTGCGCGCCAGCCGGTCGACGAAGCGCTCATAGACGCCCGTTGCCACCGGGTCGCCCGCCCGCTTTGCCTCGATGATGTCGCGCCCGCGCTTTTCAACACCGGTCGTGAGACGGTAGTCCAGTTCGACGCCAGTACCGCAGGCATACATGTCGAGACAGCCGTGCTTGCCGCACCAGCATTTGTGGCCGGGATATTCGTCCTTCGTCATCCAGGGCAGCGGATAGTGGCCGATCTCGGCGGCAACGCCCTGGTAGCCGGCATGCACCTTCTTGTCGATCGCAAGGCCGCCGCCATGGCCGGTGCCGACGATAACGCCAAAGACCACGTGCTCATTCTTGCCGGCGCCATCGACCGCCTCCGAGACCGCCAGGCAATTGGCGTCGTTGGCAAGCCGGACCGGACGGCCAAGCGCCGTTTCGAGGTCACGCCCAAGCGGCTTGCCATTGATCAGCACCGCATTGGAATTGCGCACGATGCCGGTGCGCGGATTGGGGCTGCCGGGAATGCCGATGCCGACCGAGCTCTGTTCGCCCGCCGTCTGCTCGGCGGCGGCAACGAGATCGAGAACGGCGCGAATGCAATCGTCATAGCCGCTGGTCGGGGTCGAGACGCGATGACGGGCGCGCGTTCCGCCATCGCGGCCGAGCGCGATGACTTCCATTTTCGTGCCGCCCCAATCTATTCCGATGAACATATCTGGATCAGGTCTCTGATGAAGGTCTCAATGGGGAGCGCCAGCTTCCTCGGGCCGGCGCTTGCTTTGCTTAGCATTCGGAAGACGTGGAAGACCAGCCCCCGTTTCATCGTCGTTTTCAAGCCTGCCGATCTGTGGCAACACCCCGCCCCGACGAGACGGGGCCGCCCGCATTTCCTCGGGCATGCACGCAAAAACACTTGGCGAAGAGCCCTTGCTTTTGTATGGGTGCTATCCAAGTGGTCCCGTAGCTCAGCAGGATAGAGCACCAGATTCCTAATCTGGGGGTCCCGCGTTCGAATCGCGGCGGGATCACCATTCTCCAAGACCCCTGTTAATCGAACTGGACGCGGCGCGCGCCGTGCTGACGCCGTGGATGACATTAAAGCTACCCCCTCCGGAGAAAACACGGTCCAGCTGCTTGTGACCTATATGGAAATGCTCGAACGCCCGGCGGGCGATGCGTTTCCGGCACCGATCGCGCACGCGGTGGTTACGTCCGAACGTCCGGATGCCGCCGCGTTTCTTTCGCTCTATCGCGCCGTCGGCGAACCATTGCGCTGGGATCAGCGACTACGCATGCCCAGAGCAGATCTCGACGATTTTCTCGGCAACCTTTCGACGGGCCTTTACATTCTGCGCCTGGATGGCCGGGCGGTCGGGCTCTGCGAATTCGACCGCGTCGATACGCACGATGTCGAACTCACCCATTTCGGCCTGATCCCGGACGTTTACGGCCAAAGGCTGGGGCCATTTCTCCTCGACAATGCGCGACGCGCCGTCTGGAACCGTGGTGCAAACCGGATCTGGTTGCATACCGACGAATGGGACCATCCGAAGGCGCAGGCGACCTATCGCCGTGCTGGGTTCAGCATCTTCGCGCAAAAGCTCGAAGAGATCGTGCCCTAGCGCATGCTCACCGAAGCGGCTGCCACGCCGGGCCGCGCCAGGCTTTGAGTTCCTGCAGAAACACCTGCAGTCGTGATGGCAGGAAGCGCCGCGTCGGATAGACCGCGTGCACGAAAACATCCGGCGCCGACCATCCCGGAAGCACGCGCACGAGCTTGCCGCTCGCAAGCAGACCGTCGCAGAAGATCGGCGGCAACCGGCCTATGCCGTGGCCACGCTCGGTCATGGCGCTCGCCGATTGGATATCGTGGACCGACACCGCGCCGGTCACGCGCAGGCTAGCCGTTTCGCCACCTTTGACCAGATGCCATTCTGCCTCGTTGCCCCGAGCATTGACCAGGACGCAGCGATGGCCGCTCAGGTCTTCGGGGCGCGATGGGGTGCCATGTTGGTCGAGATAGTCGGGCGCGGCCACTAGGAAATGGGTGCTTCGGCCCAGGCGCTGCGCGACAAGCGACGAATCGCGCAATTCACCGAACCGCACCGCGACGTCGATGTTTTCGGCAACGAGGTCCATGAACATGTTGGTGACGAGCAGATCGACCTCGATCTCGGGATAGGTCTTCAGAAATGCGGACAGGAAATCGAAGAAAGGCGGCTGCCCGAGGGTCATGGGGACGGTGACCCGCAGCAACCCTTCCGGCCTTCTCTGCGCCTCGCTCAGCACCCGCTCCGCATCGCGAAGCTGCTTCAGTGGTTCGCCGCATTCCGCATAATAGGCGCGGCCCTGCGCCGTGAGACTGAGCTTGCGCGTCGTGCGCTGGATGAGCGTGACGCCCAGTTGCGCCTCAAGGGCCGTAACCTTGCGGCTGACGGTGGAGACCGGCATGCCGAGCGAACGTGCCGCCCGGCTGAAACTCTCGAATTGGGCAACGGCGGCAAAGACCGCGATATCGTTCAGATCGACCATGCGATAATTTTTGCATCACTGGAAAAGTAATTCCAGATATTTCCGTCTAATCGCACAATCCAGCGGCAGCCATATTGATCTCACCGAAACCGTACAACCACGGAGAGATCATATGACAAACAAAGTCGCCATCATCACCGGTGCATCCCAGGGCATCGGCGCGGGCCTCACAAACGCTTTTCTGGCAGAGGGCTATAGCGTCGTCGCAACCTCGCGCAATGTCAGCCGATCGCGCGAAATCACCGAATCGGACCGGCTGGCGCGGGTCGACGGCGATATCGCCGATCCGGAGACGGCGAAACGCGTGGTGGAAACGGCGATCGACCGCTTCGGCTCGATCGACGCGCTGGTCAACAATGCCGGCATCTTCTTCACCAAGCCCTTCGTCGAGTATACCGCTGACGACTACCGGCACCTGAGTGCCACCAACATCGAGGGGTTCCTCCACACGACCCAACTCGTCATCAAGCAAATGCTGGCCCAGAAAAGAGGCGGCAGCATCGTCAGCATCACGACTCCGCTTGCCGATCGCCCGATCGCAGGCATGAACGCCTCGGTCGCCATGCTGACCAAGGGCGGCATCAACGCCATCTCGAAGAACATCGCCATGGAATACGCAAGGGACGGAATTCGCGTCAACGTCGTCGCGCCCGGTGTCGTCGACACGCCGCTTCACAAGGACAATCCGCGGGATTTCCTCAACACGCTTTCGCCGATGCACAGCATTTCCAGCGTCGAAGAGATCGTGGATGCGGTCCTGTTCCTGATCCGGGCGCCGCGCATCACCGGGGAAGTGCTGAACGTCGACGGCGGCGCGCATCTGGGCAAATGGTAAGGCGGCAGCACCCGCGGCTGGCGCAGAGCAGCGGAGGGGAAAAGAACTGCGCTGACGTCATGCGCCTGTCACGAACCCCAGCTAAACAACACTCACATCTTCCTGATGACCACGGATGAACTGGCATCGACGGAAGGTGATGAGGAAGGTCGGGTTTGCCCCGGCCTTTTTTGTTGGGCCGGGTTTTGCTCCCTCAGTCATGATCGCAAGATTGCCTTGCCGAAGCCGCCTGCTTGACAGGAGATGCAGTCTGCCTGACGGTGCGCGCATGACGGGAGGACACCATGGGTAAGCTTCTGCAAATCATCGGCATCGTCATCATCCTGGCCGCACTGGCCGCTGCGATCGCGCTACTCGCTACCGATCCGGCAACGGCGCAGCTTCGGGCGCTGGTCGTGCTCCCTTGGGCCTTGAGCGCGATCCTGAGCGGCATCCTTCTCGCGGCTTTTGGCTCGATGCTGCGCCAGCTCAGCGCAATCCGCGCCGCGACCGAGCATCAGGCCGCCCTGTTCCAGGCCATCCTTGACCGCAGGGCGCCGACCGCCGCGCAATAAGCGCTGCTATTCCGCGATCGGCCCGCCGAAACCTGAAAATTTCAATCATCGGGCCTGCATACGCGCAGGCGATGACCATCGGGATCGAGCGCGACGAAGGTACGGCCAAAGACGGCGGTCTTCAGCTCCTGCTCGATCGTGATCCCTTTGCTGCGCCACTCCGCGTAAAGGCGCTCGACCTCAGCATCGTCCTTCACCATGAAGGCGATTTCCGAGCGATGGCCGGTACCGGACGAGACGAAATCCCTCGCGCCCGTGGACCACAGACTGAACGTCAGCCCGTTTTCGAGTTCGAAGGCGACATAGGTCGGGAAGGAGGCAACGGGTTCGCGTCCAAAGAGGTCGGTATAGAACGCGGCGCTTTTTGCCGGGTCTTCGACATAGAACAGGATGAGGTTCGGTGACAGCATCGTCGGGTCTCCATTTCGATGCCCGACCCTAGGCACTGCCGCTGTCAGATCCTGTCAGCATCGATCAGACAGCCAAAGGCCGCCGGGTCTTGCGATCCGGCGGCCTTTGGCTGGAAGGCGGCGCGTCAGAAGACGGCCAGGTATTTCAACAGAGAGATGATGCCGATGATGATGACGATGATCTGGACGATCTGCTTGGCGCGCGCGTCGAGCGGCAGCCGCTGGACGAGATAGAGCACCAGCACGATGACGAGGAAGGTAATCAGAATTCCGATAAGCAGCCCCATGGAACACTCCCATTTTGCACACAACAGCGCCGCGATGGCGTCGGGATTGTAACTAGGACGCGAAGGAAAAAGTTCCAATCGAGGCGACAACTTATGCCACTGGTCCACCCGGGCGCTGGCCGCGCCTTGTGCTTCCGATCAGGCGAAAAGCCGGCTCAGGATGCCGGCTTGCAGGCGATGCCCTGATCCTGGTCACCTTTCGTCGCGTCGAAAAGCGTCGCCTCTTCGCCCTTCGTCCACCAGACATATTGCCCGCCGGCATATTTGGCTCCGGACGCAGCCATCACGTTTGAGGCGACGACGAACGTGCCGTCGATGGTGAAGGTCACCAGTGAAACCGGGCCGGCGTTGATGTACTCCGCCTCGATCGCCTTGCCGCCGCAATCGTAGCGGACCGATTGCCGATCCACCGTATCGGCTCCCGGAATGCGGATCGTCACGTCAGCGCCTTCCGACGCTGCCGCCATCGATGCCAGCTTCACGGCAGTGCCACCACCCCCCTTGTCAAGCACGAGCTTCGATCCTTCCACCGACCAGGAAAGCTCTGAACGCAGCGCTTCCAGGAACTTCTGCTCCTGGTTCATCACCGCCGGCACGCACATCTTGCGTGTCGATGCCGCCGGGCCGAAGGTGATCTTCGAGCCAGAGAGACTGAAAGTACCGGTGAAATGGTTGCAGCCAGCCATGCCGCCATAGGTGCCGTCCTCGCGGATCTCCAAGGTCGATTGAAGATTGTCGATGACCCCACCTCCACCGATATCTTCGGCAAGCCAGGTGCCGACGATCTGCTGCGGCACGTTCTCGGCCGCGACCGGCTGCATCGAGGCCATCTCGATCGCCACGCAGGCGCAGGAAACGGCGGTCATGATTTTCAGCATCGCGAACTCCTTCGGCCCGACTCAAGGCACCTGATTCTTAGCCCGCGGACGAGACGGAATGAAGACCGCGCCCTTGTTGCCGGCGGATTTCGCCTGTAGAGCCTAGCAAACAACATAAAAAACTCGGATCGATCTCGTGCAGATCATGCGCCCGCGGCAAAGTCTCAGCCGGGCATCCCGTCCGAAAAGAAGAACATGGGTATTGGCATGGCATCCCGCGACAGTGCGAAGCGCCGACTGACGATCCTCGGCTCGACCGGCTCGATCGGCACCAACACGCTCGACGTCATCGAGCGACTGGGTGGTCGCGAGCGCTTCGACGTCGTCGCCGTCACCGGCAACGGCAACATTCCCCTGCTTGCCGAGCAGGCCGTGAAGGCCGGCGCCGAACTCGCCGTCACCGCCAACGAGAGCCAGTATGAAAACCTCAAAGCGGCGCTCGTCGGCACCGGCATTGCGGTTGCCGCGGGCAAGAGCGGTCTGATCGAGGCGGCCGAGCGGGACGCTGACTGGGTGATGGCCGCGATCGTCGGCAATGCCGGTCTCGCCCCGACGCTTGCTGCCGCCCGCCGCGGCGCCGACATCGCGCTCGCCAACAAGGAGTGCCTGGTTTCCGCCGGCAGCCTGTTCATCGATGCGGTGAAAAAAGGCGGCGGTCGGTTGCTGCCGGTCGACAGCGAACACAACGCCATCTTCCAGGTGCTGGAAGAGCATCAGCGCCATGCGGTCGAGCGCATCATCCTGACGGCGTCCGGCGGTCCGTTCCGCACCAAGACGCTCGAAGAGATGCGTCACGTCACGGCCGACGTGGCGCGCGCCCACCCCAACTGGTCGATGGGCCTGAAGATCTCGATCGACAGCGCCTCGATGTTCAACAAGGCGCTGGAGATGATCGAGGCGAAGCACCTCTTCGCACTCAGGCCCGAGCAGGTCGAAGTGATCGTGCACCCGCAGTCGGTGATCCACTCGATGGTCGGCTACACCGACGGCTCGGTGCTGGCCCAGCTCGGCTACCCGGATATGCGCACCGCCATCGGTTATGCGCTCTCCTATCCGAGCCGCTGCAGCCTACCGATCGAGCGGCTCGATTTCGCCAAGCTGTCGCGCCTCGATTTTGAGGCGCCGGACGAAGTGCGCTTCCCGGCGATCCGGCTTGCCCGCCGGGCGATGGTCGAGGGTGGCGTGCAGGGCGCGGTGCTCAATGGTGCCAAGGAAACGGCGCTCGACGCGTTCATCGCCGGCCGCACCGGCTTTCTTGCCATGGCCGAGATCGTCGAAAAGGTGATGGACAAGCTCGCGGACCTGCCGGCCGCCGCGACGATGGACGACGTCTTTGCCGCCGACGAAAAAGCCCGGCACTTGGCGGCCGGGCTGCTTCAGTAATTCGGAGCTTTCCAACCGGCGCGCATGGCGCCGGCAAAAATGGCCTTACGCGACAGCGCGAGCCAGCGCACAGCGCGACCACAGCGAATGCAGCGCACCGACGAGATGGTCGATGTCGGCGTCCGAATGCAGCGGCGTCGGCGTGATGCGCAGACGCTCGGTCTTCTTCGGCACAGTCGGATAGTTGATCGGCTGGACGTAGACGCCGAAATTGTCGAGCAAGAGGTCGGAGATCCACTTGCACTTGGCGGCATCGCCCACCATGACCGGGACGATATGGCTCGGGTTCGGCATGTGCGGAATGCCGCGCTGGTCGAGCAGCGAGCGCAGACGACGCACGCGCTCCTGGTGCGCGAAGCGTTCGACCTGGCTTTCCTTCAGGTGACGGATCGAGGCAAGCGCGCCGGCGGCGAGCGTCGGCGGCAGGGCCGTCGTGAAGATGAAGCCGGATGCGAACGAGCGGATGAAATCGCAAAGTGCTGCCGAGCCGGTGATGTAGCCGCCCATGACGCCGAAGGCCTTGCCGAGCGTGCCTTCGATCACCGTCAGGCGGTGCATCAGGCCTTCGCGCTCGGCAATGCCGCCGCCGCGCGGGCCGTACATGCCGACAGCATGCACTTCGTCGAGATAGGTCATGGCGCCGTACTTGTCGGCGAGGTCGCAGAATTCCTTGATCGGCGCGATATCGCCGTCCATCGAATAAACGGATTCGAAGGCGATCAGCTTCGGCGCGCGCGGATCGGCAGCGGCGAGCTTGGCTTCGAGGTCAGCGACCGAATTGTGTTTGAAGATGACGCGTTCGCACTTGGAGTGACGGATCCCCTCGATCATCGAAGCGTGATTCCCGGCGTCCGAGAAGACGATGACGCCAGGAATCTTCGAACAGAGCGTGCCGAGCGCTGCCCAGTTGGACACGTAGCCCGAGGTGAACAGAAGCGCCGATTCCTTGCCGTGCAGGTCCGCGAGCTCGCGCTCAAGCAGGACGTGGTAGTGGTTGGTACCGGAGATGTTGCGGGTGCCGCCGGCGCCGGCGCCGCATTCGTCGATGGCGCGCTTCATCGCCTCGGTGACGACGGAATGCTGGCCCATGCCGAGATAGTCGTTCGAACACCAGACGGTGACGTCCTGAACGCCCTGAGCCGTGTGGCGCGCGGCCTTCGGGAATTGGCCGCGATGACGCGCGAGGTCTGCGAAAACCCGGTAACGGCCTTCCTGATGCAGCCCGTCCAGCTCGTTCTTAAAGAAATTTTCGAAATCCATCATTTTCTCCAGTGCCCGGCCGCTTTTCTTCAATCAAAGCGACCTGGGGTCAACCTCGGAATGCCCGGCATCTGCCAACTGCGGCAAAAGGCCCTTGAAGCGCTGCCTGCCCAGTAAGTGCATCCGAGATGATCTAGCATTTTTGAGCCTGAGCATCTTCGCTGCTTTCACTGAAACCGTTTCAACGGGAACAGCCCTAGTTTTGAAACATTCCAAAGAAAGCCTTAGTGCATGTTCATCACGTCAAGCTTGATCGAAGTCAAGCAAGGATGAAAAAAGGACGGCCGAGGCCGCCCTTTTTCGATATTTGTGTGGCGGCAAAGGCCGGTCATGCCGCAGCCACGGCGCGTTTGGCCATGACCTTCACCAGGTTGGCGCGATAGGCCGCATCCGCGTGAAGGTCGGAGAGCAGGTCCGACGCGCTGACATTGATGCCAGCGAGCGCGTCCGGCGACCAGTTGGCGGAAAGTGCGGCCTCCATCTCCGCCTGACGGAAAACGCCGTCTGCGCCCGCACCGGTGACCGCGACCCGGACCTCGCCATTGTCGCGCTTGGCGACGAAGACACCGGTCATGGCGTAACGCGAGGCCGGGTTGGCGAACTTCTGGTAGGCGGCCTTGGCAGGCGCGTCGAAGGTAACGGCGACGATGATCTCGCTGTCTTCCAGCGCCGTTTCGAACAGACCGGTGAAGAAATCGTCAGCGGCGATCTCCCGCCGGTTGGTGACGATCGTCGCACCGAGCCCGAGCATCGCCGCCGGATAATCGGCGGCCGGGTCGTTGTTGGCGATTGATCCGCCGATTGTGCCCATGTGCCGCACATGCGGATCGCCGATATGGCTGGCAAGGCTGCAGATTGCCGGACAGACAGCTTTGAGTGCGGCCGACGAGGCCACCTCGTAGTGGGTGGTCGCCGCCCCGATCCGCACCGATCGGCCGTTGACCGAGATGCCCTGCATCTCGGCGATATGGCGAAGGTCGATCAGGTCGCTCGGCGACGCCAGCCGCTGTTTCATCGTCGGGATCAACGTCATGCCGCCGGAGACATATTTGCCTTCGCCGGCCGCTTCCATTCGGCTGACGGCGTCCTGAACCGAGGACGCCCGGTGATATTGGGTCTCGTACATGAGGTGTCCTCCTGTTCACTTGGCCGCGTGCGCCGCCGCCCACACCTTGTGCGGTGTTGCCGGCATGGTGAGCGCGTTGTTGCCGATGGCGTCGGTGATGGCGTTGATCAGCGCCGGTGGCGAGCCGATCGCGCCGGCCTCGCCGCAGCCCTTGATGCCCAACGGATTGTTCGGGCAGGGCGTGTTTGAGGTCGAGACCTGGAACGACGGGAGATCGTCGGCGCGCGGCATGGCGTAGTCCATGTAGCTCGCCGTCAAAAGCTGGCCCGAGGCATCGTAGTGCACGCCTTCGAGCAGCGCCTGGCCGATGCCCTGCGCGAGCCCGCCATGCACCTGTCCCTCGACGATCATCGGGTTGATGATGTTGCCGAAGTCGTCGGCGGCGACGAATTGGATGATCTTGGTCCGGCCCGTTTCCGGATCGACCTCCACCTCGCAGATGTAGCAGCCGGCCGGGAAGGTGAAGTTGGCCGGGTCGTAGAAGGCCCCTTCCTTCAGCCCCGGCTCCATGCCGGCAGGCAGATTGTGAGCGGTATAGGCGGCGAGCGCCATCTGGAACCAGGGCACCGCCTTGTCGGTGCCGGCGACCTTCAGCTCGCCGTTCTCGATGACGATGTCGCTCTCGTCCGCCTCCATCAAATGGGCGGCGATCTTCTTCGCCTTGGCTTCGACCTTGTCGAGCGCCTTGACGACAGCCGACATGCCGACGGCACCGGAGCGCGAACCATAGGTGCCCATGCCCATCTGCACCTTGTCGGTGTCGCCATGCACGATGTTGACGCTGTCGAGCGGCACGCCGAAGCGGTCGGCGACGAGCTGGGCAAAGGTCGTCTCGTGCCCCTGGCCATGGCTGTGCGAACCGGTCAGCACCTCGATCGTGCCGACGGCATTGACGCGCACCTCGGCCGATTCCCAAAGGCCGACGCCGGCGCCGAGCGACCCCACGGCTGCCGACGGCGCGATGCCGCAGGCCTCGATGTAGCAGCTCATGCCGATGCCGCGCTTCATGCCGCGGCCGGCCGCTTCCGCCTTGCGGGCGGCAAAGCCGTTCCAGTCGGCCGCCTTCATCGCCGCTTCGAGCGAAGCGTCGTAATCGCCGGCGTCATAGTTCATGATGACAGGCGTCTGGTGCGGGAAGGAGCGGATGAAATTGATCCGACGCAATTCCGCAGGCGAGACGCCGAGTTCGCGTGCCGCCGTCTCCATCGTGCGTTCGAGCAGGTACGTTGCCTCCGGCCGTCCGGCACCGCGATAGGCATCGACCGGCGCCGTGTTGGTGTAGACCGTGCGGACGTTCGCGTGGATCGCAGGGATATCGTACTGCCCCGACAGCAGCGTCGCATAGAGATAGGTCGGCACCGCCGAGGAGAAGAGCGACATATAGGCGCCGAGATTGGCGACCGTGTCGACCTTGAGCCCGATGATGCGGTTGTTGGCGTCGAAAGCCATCTTCACCTTCGACACGTGGTCGCGACCATGCGCATCGGTGAGGAACGCTTCGGTGCGATCGGACGTCCACTTGACCGGAACGCCCGTGCGCTTCGACGCCCAGAGACAGACGATCTCCTCCGGATAGATGTAGATCTTCGAGCCGAAGCCGCCGCCGACATCGGGTGCGATCACCCTCAGCTTGTTTTCCGGCGCGACATTATAGAAGGCGCTCATCACCAGCCGGGCCACGTGCGGGTTCTGGCTGGTCGTGTAGCAGGTGTAGTGATCGTCGCCGGCGTCGTAGATGCCGAGCGCCGCGCGCGGCTCCATCGGGTTTGGCGAGAGCCGGTTGTTGTGGATGCTGATCTCGGTGACATGCGCCGCCGCGCCGATTGCCTTGTCGGTTGCCGCCTCGTCGCCGATCTGCCAATCGAAGATCAGGTTGTTCGGCGCTTCCGGATGAAGCTGCGGCTGTCCCGCCTCCAGCGCCTTGGAGGCGTCGATGACGACGGCAAGCTCCTGGTACTCGACGACAACGGCCTCGGCCGCGTCACGCGCCTCGGCGACGCTGTCGGCAACGACGATCGCCACCGCATCGCCGACATAGCGCACGGTCTCGTGCGCGAGCGGCCGCCAGGCGCCCATCTTCATCGGCGATCCGTCCTTGGAATGGATCATCCAGCCGCAGATCAGGTTGCCGATACCATCGGCGAGCAGCTGCTTACCGTCGAGCACGCCGAGCACACCCGGCATGCCCTTGGCCGCCGACGCGTCTATCTTCACGATCTTCGCATGCGCGTGCGGGCTGCGCACGAAGACTGCATATTTCATTCCCGGCACGGACATGTCGTCCGTATAGCGGCCCTTGCCGGTCAGGAACCGCTTGTCCTCCTTGCGCGCCACGCGCGCGCCAATGCCTTCAACGCCCATTGCCTATCTCCTCCCGAGATATCCAGCGACAGTCCCGACGGCCATGCGTCGGTTCTGGGTGACATGCGTCAGGGGCGAGGTCCCGCCCCTCGATCTACCGCTATTCTGCGGCCACGCGGGCGCCGCTCATCTCGGCGGCGGCGGCAAGGATCGCTTTCACGATGTTGTGGTAACCGGTGCAACGACAGATGTTGCCTTCGAGCTCGGCGCGCACCGTCGCCTCGTCCAGCTGGCCCTGATGCCTTCGGATCATGTCGACGGCCGTCATCACCATGCCGGGCGTGCAGAAGCCGCATTGCAGGCCGTGATTGGCCTTGAAGGCCACCTGCACCGGATGCAGTTCGCCGTCGGCCGCCAAGCCTTCGATGGTGGTGATCGTGGAGCCTGCCGCCTGGGCGGCGAGGATGGAACAGCTCTTGACCGATTTTCCGTCCATATGGATGACGCAGGCGCCGCACTGCGAGGTGTCGCAGCCGACATGGGTGCCGGTCAGTCCGAGATTCTCGCGTATGAATTGCACCAGCAATGTGCGGTCGTCGCAATGACCGCTCACCTGACGGCCGTTGACCGTCATTGTTACTTTCGCCATTTCGCTCCTCCGGGGTCGGTCAATGCCAACACGAGCGCGGCCGGAAAGTCGGGTGAGATGGTTCACGCGACTGAGGTACGCGCCAACTGATATCGATGCCCTTCGCCCACGGATCCGCTCCTCCGGATTTTGCAGGCTTGTTTGTATCATTTGTCTTTTTTTGGAATGCCGCAACCGCCCCCGCCCGCCGGACGATAAAATTTTTCTACACCGGTTGTATCGCGGGGAACTGAGCCTTCATGTCCCGTTCAGGAACGATATCATTATCTTGCCGCCAGGAAGAAACCGCAGCGCTCCCGTAGACTTTCGATGGGGACCGCGTATTTTCCGAACCGCAAGTTCAGGTGGAGCGGGATGTTCCCGGCTCCGCCATCATCCACGGGACGGACTGAGCGCAAGGCTTGAGATCCGTAGAGATCGGAGAGAACAACATGAAGAAAGCCATCGCACTTGTGCTGGTCGCCCTGGCGGTCGCAAGCTGCACCCAGACGGAAAAAGGCGCCGGCATCGGTGCCGTTTCCGGCGCGATCATCGGCGGCGCTGTCACCGGCGACGTCCGTGGCGCAGCGGTCGGCGCGGCCATCGGCGGCGTATCCGGCGCGGTCATCGGCAACGTCACCGAACAGCCGGGCCAGTGCTACTACCGCGACCGCTACGGCCGCCGCTACATCGACTCCTGCCCGCGCTAAGCCGCAGCAAGAAGATCGTCCCTCGGCGTCGCGCAAGCGCGTCGACGGAATGGTTCCCCCTCATGGCAATCGCCCTGAGGGGGTTTTTCGTTGCAGCAGGCAGCGAGAAAAACGATGCACGCCTGACCAAAATGACAGGGCGCGCGCAAACCGGGTGGCTCTGCGTCACGCAATTCCGTTTCGTGGCCTCGACCTATCATGATCGAGGCTTCCCATGTCGAAACCAGAAAACACGCCCCTTCCCCCGGCCTTCAAGCGGATCGGCTGGTCCAACCTCTTTGCGCAGTTTTCCGAGCAGATGGCGCTGGCCGCCGCTCCTCTGGCCGCCGTGCTTCTGCTCGCCGCAGGCCCCGCCGAAACCGGATGGCTGCAGATGGCGCAGACGCTGCCGTTCCTTCTGCTCTCCATTCCAGCCGGTCTCGTTGCTGACCGCGCATCGCGGCGCGGGCTGATGGTCAGCTCGGAAATGCTGCGCGCGCTGTCGCTGGTCGCCACGCTGTTGCTGATGCTCAGCGGCCTGCTGTCGCTGCCGTTGCTGGCCGTCATGGGCTTCGTCGGCGCCATCGGCACCGTCTGTTACAATGTCGCCGCACCTGCCCTGATCCCGGCAATCGTTCCGCGTGCGCAACTGGCCGATGCCAACCGCTGGATGGAGCTTGCCCGCAGCCTCGCCTATTCCGGCGGGCCGGCGATCGGCGGCGCGATCGTCGCATGGACGGGCGCTTCGCTCGCCTATGTCGCCGCCACCTCCCTGTCGCTTCTCTCCGTCGTCCTGCTCGCCGGCCTCGGCGATCACCACCAGCCGAGCACCCCCAAGCGCAAGCTTCTCCAGGATCTCGCCGAAGGTGCCCGTTTCCTAGCCGGCCACGCGCTGTTGAGGCCCATTCTGGTGACCGCCATCGTCTTCAACACGGCCTGGTTCGTGCTGCAGGCGGTCTACGTCGCCTATGCCGTTCAGACCCTTGGCCTGACGGCGACCGGTGTCGGCGTCACGCTCGGCATCTATGGTGCCGGCATGATGATCGGCGCCCTCGCAGCACCCGCCATTGCCCGCAATATCCCTTTCGGCGTGATGATCGCCCTTGGCCCGCTGGGCGGGCTGACTGCCGCGGCCGTCATGCTCTCCACCATCTGGGTTCCCTCCGGTCTCCTCGCCGGCCTCAGCTTCTTCCTGTTCGGCGCCGGCCCGGTGCTCTGGTCGATCGCCACCCTCACCTTGCGACAGGCCGTCACGCCCAATGCAATGCTCGGGCGCGTCTCGGCCTTCATCACCACCGCCACCTTCGGCGCACGGCCGATCGGCGCGGCGCTCGGCGCCGTCGTCGCCACGCGCTTCGGCGTCGAGGCATGCCTTGCCGTCGCAGCCGTCGGCTTCCTGATTCAGTTCCTCGTGATCATCGCTTCCGCCGTGCCGCAGCTGCGGGAACTGCCCGAGGCAGCCTAGCAATACGGCAGGTCGGGCGAGGCCTGTGGCTCCGGCGAAAGCCGGGCGCGTACCTGGTTGTCGACACCACAGAGCCGGCGGTTGTGCTGCGCCGACAACATTTCCGCGCTTTTTCGACGAAATCGACACCGAAATTCGGCATCAGGGGTGGATGCAACGGATCGTCATCGTTAACAGATGGAAAACCTTAGGCATGCAATAGTGACCCGGCCGCATAAGCAGGCAGTTTGTATTGGGTCGCCTGAAGACGGGATGCGGAAGCGAATGTCCCCACCACGGTCGAGTATTGCGTACTGGAAGGCAGCGACTGCGCTTGCTGTTGCCTTTACGTGCGCGCTCGGCCCGCTTTCCGCCGAGAAGGCCTACGCCTTCAAGCTCTTCGGCATGAAGTTTTTCGAGAGCGACGAGGAAGAGGCACCGGTCATCGACCCGGTCAACTATACCCTCACTTTCGACGCCGGCACCGACGACGATGAACTGAAGGAAGCGCTGGAAAACAGCTCGCAGCTCGTGCAGGGCCAGGAAAAGCCGGTCTCCGGCGATCTTGGGCTCGCCATCCGGGCCCGCGACGACCGCGACCGGCTGCTGGCCGCACTCTACGAAAAGGCCCGCTACGGCGGCACCATCGCGATCCGCGTCAACGGCCAGGACATCGACAGCCTGCCGCCGGATCCGTCTTTCCCGGATGGCAAGCCTATCCCGGTCACCGTCACCGTGACCCCGGGTCCAGTCTTCAACGTCGGTTCCGTCAAGTTCGAAGGCGACGCGGCAAGCTTCAGTCCCGCCGATTACGGCCTGCCCGCCGGCGCGCGCGCCGATTCCACCCTGATCATCAAAGCCGGTGAAAAGGTCGTGAACGACCTGCGCGAGCAGGGCCGGCCGATGGCCAAGCTCACCGAACGCAGCGCCGTCGCCAACCACGCCAATTCGACCGTCGACATCGTCATCGGCGCCAGCGGCGGCCCCGTCGCCCCGGTCGGCGAGGTCACCGTCGGCGGGACGAAGACCGTCGATCCCGGTTTCGTGCGCGACTATTCGCGCCTTAACGAGGGCCGTCCCTATTCGCCGGAGGACATCCGCAAGGCCTCCGAGCGGCTGCGCCAGCTCGGTGTCTTCTCAAGCGTGACGATCAAGGAAGCCAACACGCTTTCGCCTGATGGATCGATCCCGATGAAGATCGAGGTCTCCGAAGGCAAGCACAAGTATTTCGGCTTCGGCGCCCAGGTCTCGACGACCGACGGCCTCGGACTGTCGGGCTATTGGGGACACCGCAATCTTTTCGGCCGCGCCGAATCGCTGCGCATCGAGGGCTCGGTCGACCGCATCGGCGAGACCAAGGAACTGGACAAGCTCGACTATTCGGTGGGCATTCTCTTTGCAAAGCCGGGCGCCTTCGGCCCCGCCTCGACCTTTACCGCCAGCCTCAAGGCCAACATCCAGGACCCGGACGCCTATCGCGCCAAGATCCTGACGGGTGCCGCCGGCGCGACCTTCGAACTCTCGCCGACCGACACCTTCTCGGGCGGCGGCGAATTGAGCTGGGCCAACATCGACGACGCCTTCGGCTCCAATTCCTATCTGACGGCCGCGGTCCCGCTCGAATATGTGCGCGATACCCGCAACGACAAGCTGAACGCGACCGAAGGCTACCGGGCGATGATCAACGCCAAGCCGAGCTACGAGATCAAGGGACAGACCTTCTTCTCGTCCTTCGAAGCGTCGGCGTCCGGCTACCATGCGCTTGGCGACGAGAAGCGCTTCGTCCTTGCCGGCAAGATCGGCGCGGGCGTGCTCGTCGGCGGCAGCGGGCTTGAGGACATCCCGGCCAACCGCCGCTTCTATCTCGGTGGTGGCGGCTCGGTGCGCGGCTATTCCTACCAGGAAATCGGCCCGCGCAATTCCGACGACCGCGAGACCGGCGGGCGCTCCTATGTCAACGCCTCGCTCGAAGCCCGCATCGCGGTCACCGACACCATCGGCGTCGTGCCCTTCATCGACGCAGGTACCGTCTCGGCCAAGACCACACCCGATTTCTCCGACATTCGCGCCGGCGCCGGCATCGGCCTGCGCTATGCCACGCCCTTCGGTCCGATCCGCCTCGACTTCGCCGTACCGCTGAACAAATATCCGAACGGAACGAAATACGGCATCTATGCCGGCATCGGCCAATCCTTCTGATCCAGGCCGTTTCTCCCGCAGGAATCGGCAAATTGCCGTCATTGCGCGATAGTTTCTTCCCGCGGCGATTCCGCTGCCGCGCAACTTGCGTTATGGGTAGATCATGAATCAGGTCGTCCGTTTCCTTCGCGCGACGCTGCGCTATGGCCTTCGTGTGCTTGGCGTGCTTGCGGTCGTTGCCCTCCTTCTCGTCGCCTTCGTGGGCTTCACCACACCCGGCGCCCGGCTCGTCGCCTGGGCAATCGAGAAATATGCGGCAACCCCCGACCAGATCGTGCGGATCGCCGATCCGAGCGCCCTTTTGACCGGCAAGTTCACGGCCGGAAGCATCACGCTGTTCGATGGCGAGGGCATCTATGCCGAAGTGCGCGACGTCAATCTCGACTGGTCGCCCGCTGCCCTCCTCTCCTTCCGCTTCGAAGCCGCAGCGCTCTCGGCCGGCTCGATCCGCGTCGAGCGCCTGCCGATCCCCTCCACCGAGACCAAGGAAGTCCGCTCGACCTTTGCGCTTCCCGTCGACGTCAAGATCGACGCGATCGATCTCAAGGAGATCATCATCGGCAAGGCGATCGCCGGCGAGGACCAGTTCCTGACCGCCAGCGGCAAGGTGAACGCGACCAACGAAAGCATCGCCCTTCAGCTTGCGGCCGCCCAGCGCGACCGGCCGGAAGCACGCGCGGTCGCCGATATCGTCTTCAATCCGGCGGGCAACGAGCTGAAACTCGAAGCGACCGTGGACGAACCCAACAACGGCGTGCTGGCAAAGCTGCTTCGCTTGCCGAACGAGCCTTCGGTCAACATCAAGCTGACCGGTGAAGGCCCGCTTTCCGACTGGAGCGGCAGCGCTACGGCAGCACTCGACGGCAGCGAAATTCTCAAGCTCGACGGCCGCCACGTCCAGACGCCTGACGGCATGCACCGGCTGACGGTCGACGGCGGCGGCGGTTTCGGCTCGTTGATGCCGCCGGCGCTGCGTCCGATGTTCGAGGGCGAGACCAGGATCGATATCGCCGCCGCGTTCAACGACCAGGGGCTGGTTCAGGTCGACAAGGCTCATGTGACGACCGGCGCGCTCTCCTTTGCCGCTTTCGGAACCTACGACAGCAAGGGCGAGAACAACCTCAAGGCCAGGCTTGCCGGCACCAACGGCCCGGTCGACTTCCGCTGGCCGCTGCAGAAGGGTGAGGCACAGGCCAAGATCAATGCCGTCGACTTCTCGCTGATCGGCGACGCGCAAGCCGCGATCCTCGATCTCGCCGCAGACGTCACCTCCGTGGCGTTGCCCGACGTGGCGCTCGGCGCAGTCAAGCTTTCGGCGCGCAGCGACGGCTTCAATGTCCAGGCGCAATCCGGTCTGGTGAAGGCGGCGATCGAAGTGGGCGAAGCCGGCTTCAACGATGCAAACCTCGCCCGCCTGGTCCAGGTGCCGATGAAGATCGACGCCAACCTGTCCGTGACGAAGGAAAGCATTGCCTTCAATCCGGTAACGATCGAGAGCCCAGGCGTTGGCGGTTCGCTCACCGGCGCCTTCTATCGCGACGAGAATACCGTTTCCGCCGCCTTCAAGCTTTTTGCCGTTCCGGGCGCGCTACCGCCGGCAGCCGCAGCGAAGTTCGACGGCACGATCGCACTCTCGGGCGAGGTGAAGACGGCAAGCGACGGCGGCGTCACCGTGGAGGGTATCGAGCTCAAGTCGGGCACGATCGAGGCGGCCGGCACCGTTGCACTCGCGCAGAGCAACTTGACGGCCGATCTCAAGGGCACCCTGCCCGATCTCGGCAAGGTGCTTGCCGATGCCAAGGGCAAGGCCGAATTCACCGCCGCCGTGACCGGCCCGCTCGCCGAACTTGGAATCAAGGCCGAGTTGACCTCGAGCGGCGCGACACTGGCCGGGCGCACGCTCAGCGACCTCAACGTCAAGGCCGACGCCAAGGCCAACCCATCGAGCCCGCAGGCAAGCCTGACGGCAACCGGTGCGCTCGACGGCCAGGCGATCGACGTCAAGGCCGACGTCGTCTCGAAGGACGGCCAGACCGCAATCCCGGTGCTCGAAGCCAGGATCGGCGAGAACAAGCTGACCGGAGCGATCAGCTTCACCCCCGATTTCAAGCCGGACGGCACGGTCAGTTTCGACCTGCCCGATCTAGGCCTGCTTGCCGCCATGGCCGGGCAGAAGGCATCCGGCGACCTCAACGGTTCCGCTGCCATCAAGACCGCGAACGGCATCACCTCCGTCGTCGTCAAGGCCGGCGGCAGCGGCATCAAGCGCGATCAGCTGACGATTTCCAAGCCGACCGCCGACATCACCATCGCCGACCTTGCGGCCCTTGCGATCAAGGGCAGCATCCGCGCCGAAACCGTGGCGCAGGGCGAAAACCGTGTTTCCGGACTTGCCGTCGATTTCGAGCAACAGGCCGGCCGCACCGGCTTTTCCGTCGACGGCAAATATGACGGCGGACCGCTGACGGTGAAGGGCGACCTTGCCAGCGCCAAAGGCCGCACGGAAATCCGCCTCGCATCCTTTGGCGCAACGCCGAAAGGCATTGCCCTCAAACTGGCGCAGCCGACGGTGATCGCGATCGAAAACGGCACCGTCCGTCTCAATGCGCTGACGATCCAGGCGTCGAAAGGCACGATCGCCGTCAACGGCACCGCTGGCGAAAAGCTCGACATCACGGCGAAGCTCAACGCCCTGCCCGCAGCACTGGTCAACGCCTTTGCGCCGGATCTCGGCGCCGAGGGCACGATCGCCGGCACCGTCGATGTCGAGGGTGCCGCGTCTGCACCGGTCGTCGCCTACGATCTCAAATGGTCGGGCGCCTCGCTCGCAGCAGCCCGCACGGCCGGCGTTGCGGCTTTTGACATGACGGCGGACGGCAAGTTCGCCAACAACAAGGTGACGCTCGATACGACGCTTTCGGGCGCCGGCGGCCTTTCCTTCAAGGGTGGCGGCAATGTCGATATCGGCGGCAACATGCCGATCGCGATGAAGTTCAACGGCAACGTCCCCTTCGCGCTCATCGCCAACCTGATGGCGGAGAAGGGCTTCACGCTGACAGGCCAGGCGAATGTCGATGTGGCGATCTCCGGTTCCGCCAAAGCGCCGCAGATCGCCGGCACGATCGCCACGTCAGGCGGGCGCCTCGTCGACGTGCGCCGCAACCTGGCGCTCAACGACCTGACCGCCAACGTCGCGCTCGACGGCAAGCAGGCGACGATCTCCAGGCTCTCGGCCAAACTCGCGACCGGCGGCTCGGTCGAAGCCAGCGGCACCGTCGGCACCGTGCCGGGTTCAGGCTTCCCGGCCAACCTGACGATCAAGCTGAACAACGCGACCTACGTCGACGGCACGCTGTTCAACGCCAATGTCGCCGGCGAGATGACGCTGACCGGCCCCCTGGTCGCGACCCCGACGCTCGGCGGCAAGGTGACGATCCGCAAGGCCTCGATCACCATTCCCGAGAAGCTGCCGACCTCGCTGTCGGCGATCGACATCAAGCACAAGAATGCGCCGCCCAAGGTGCAGAAGATGGTCAAGGACCTGCGCAAGGATGAAGTGCCGGCCGCCGGCGCCAATGCCAGCGGCGTCATCGCCTTCGATCTCGGCGTCAATGCGCACCAGATCTTCGTGCGCGGCCGCGGCATCGACGCGGAACTCGGCGGCGACCTGACGATCCGCGGCACCGCCGTGCAGCCGGTCATTTCCGGTGGCTTCGAGATGCGCCGCGGACGGCTTGAAATCCTCGGCAAGCGCCTGACCTTCACCGACGGCAATATCGGCTTTGGCGGCGACCTGATCCCGACGCTCGATCTCAAGGCCACGTCCAGCGTCGGCGCGACCACCATCACCGTCTCGGTTGCGGGCCTCGCCAACAATCCGCAGATCGCCTTCTCGTCCTCCCCGGCCCTGCCGCAGGACGAAATCCTGGCGCAGCTGATCTTCAACCGGTCGCTGTCGAACCTCTCGGCCTTCCAGATCGCGCAGCTCGCCTCCGCCGTCAGCCAGCTTGCCGGCGGCGGTTCGACCTCGCTGCTCGACGGCCTGCGCAACAAGCTCGGCGTCGACGATCTCGACGTCACCACCGACGAGAATGGCGGCGCGTCCGTGCGCGCCGGCAAGTATCTCAACGACCGCACCTATATCGAGCTGCAGCAGGGCTCCGATTCCGCCTCCAGCAAGGCGGTCATCAATCTCGATGTCGGCAAGGGCGTAAAGCTCAAGGGCTCGGCCGCCGGCGACGGTTCGGCCTCGGGCGGTGTCTTCTTCGAAAAGGAATATTGAGCGGCGCCCGGCGAAAATACGCCTGCCCTGCTCAGCAGTGAGCATGAGAAAGCCCGCGGATCGGTCGCGATCCGCGGGCTCATCTCTCTTCACGAAGACCGCCTCGACGGCGAGGTCCGCCGCAATCCTTCAAATGCACCAGCCGCGTTTCGAGCTTGGGCTCTGCCGCATGTCATCAGCGCAGAACCGCGCGCATTCCTGCACGACCTGTTTCAGGCCCAGCCGCTCTCGGGAACGAAGGAGGCTTCGCGGCGCGGGCGCGTCTGCTCGTAGCGGTTCCATGCGACGGCGTCAGGCGACAGGCCGGTCATCTCGGTCTTTCGGGCAAGCGCGACGAGTTCGTCGATAGAGAGGGCATCGTCGCGCTCGATCTTCCGGAGCGCCGCATCGATCAAGGACAGGCCGTGTTCGACACGGTCGCGCAGGTCCAAGAATGCCGATTGCTGGACGGCAAGCGTTTGCCCGAGGGCCGGCGCGGTACCGGCAAGCATCTCGGTAATCCGGGTGAGGCTGAGGCCAAGCCGCCGCAGCGCCAGGATTTCGGTCAGCCGCGCGATTTCGACCGCACCATAAAGCCGCCACTTCTTTTCCGTCCGCCGCGGCGAGATCAGGCCGCGATCCTCATAGACCTTGAGAGCGCGGATGGTTAGGCCAAGGCGGTCGGCGCATTCGGCAGCCGACAGCAGTTCATCGTGGTTCACGCCCATGAGCACCTCTTCGAAACACGTTCAAAAAAGATGACTTTGCGGTCAGCCCAAGCGGGCTTTGCGAAGCTTTGATGGAGATTTGGCGAAGACGCACCGTGAAAGGCGATTTGCGATCAGGCGCTGTCGAAAGCTTCCGGGATCGCTCCGTGGAATTGCCACTTTGCCGAACCTACATCAGTGTCGGCGCGCGACCGCACGCCCCATTTGTTTCATTCCTTTTTCAGGTGATTGCCTTGCCCTCTTCTTTTCCGCATCCCGAACTGCCCGCCCAATTCCACCCCTTCGTCGCCGGCTATCAGTGGAACCGTGATCTGCTCGGGCAATCCGACTCGAGCATCTTTCTCCTCAAGGCGCCCGATCGTCCCATGCTGGTTCTGAAGCTCGAGGAAGCCGGCCCGTTCAACGAGTTCGTCGACGAGGCGGCGCGGCTTGACTGGCTGGCATCAAAGGACGTGCCCTGCCCGCGAGTGATCGCCCGCGCCTTCGGCGCGCAAACCAACTGGCTGCTGCTGCAGGCCGTGGAAGGGACAGACCTCGCCTCCACGACATTGTCGCCCAAGGACCAGATCGTCATCCTTGCCGACGCCCTGAAGCGACTGCATGCGCTGGATTTCGCCAACTGCCCCTTCGATCATCGGATCGAAAAGCGCGTCGCCATCGCGAAAGCACGCACCCAGGCCGGCATGATCGACGAGAGCGACTTCGACGAAACGCGTCTCGGTCGCACGGCGGCGGATCTCTTTGCCGAACTGCAGGCGCGCATGCCCCAAGCCGGCAAGCTCGTCGTCACCCATGGCGACGCCTGCCTGCCGAACATCATCGAGAAGAACGGCCGGTTTTCCGGCTTCATCGATTGCAGCCGGTTGGGCGTCGCCGACCCCTATCAGGACATCGCACTCGCCTGCCGCAGCGTCGCCTACAATCTCGGCGAGGAATGGGTTCAGCCGTTTCTGACCCGCTACGGTATCGACAAGGACGATCCCGAGAAACGCGACTTCTACTGCCTGCTCGACGAGTTCTTCTGATCGCGTAGATGCGCAGATAGCGAAAGGCCCGCAACGCCTCAGGCGGCGTTGCGGGCCTCGATGCTCAGGTCGACGATATCGGCATCTTCCATGGCGTTGAACAACGCCCAGATATGGCCGAACGGATCGATGAAGGCGCCGACGCGGTCGCCCGTCGACAAGGTTTCGGCCGCATTGCGAAGGCTTGCTCCGGCGCCGATCGCCCGGCCGATGACGCGATCGACGTCGCGCACATGCAGTTCCAGGATCACCGCCGTCGTGCCGAGCGCGTGCGGCGAGCGCGGCCCGCCAAGCTTGGGCTCGGCATCGCGGCGCGGGTTGGCGCCGGCAATCCGAAACACCGATTCCCCGATCCTCAAGTCCGCACTCGTCAGAATGCCGCTCGGCCATTCATGCCGCTGCAGCAGTTCGGCGCCGAGCGCTTCGCGATAGAAGGCGATGGCGCGATCCTCGTCGCCATGCCTGACGAACAGCTTCACACAGATCTGCCGATCGGCAAGCCTGCCGCCATTGGCAACCATGACATCCTCCATCTTGGGTGAGGCGGCCATCATAGCGGAACATGAGAACAAATCAAGAACAATTCGACTCCGAGAGGCATTTTCCTCGCCGGTTCGAGCCGCCCGAAACCTTCAGAAGGCGCCGGTCATCTTGCTGGTTTTCAACAGAATATTCGTCTCCGTGACGGTGATGCCGTCGATCAAACGGATGCGCCGCAGCGTCTCGTCGAAGGAGACGAGATCGCGATCCTGAAGCTCGGCGATAAAGTCCCAGCGGCCATTGGTGCTGTGCAGCGCCCGCACCTGCGGCAGGCCGCGCAACTGCTCGGCGACACGGTCGGCCATCTTGCCGTGCACCTCGATCATGACCACGGCACGAACCCCCGAAGCCGGGATTTCCGCACCGGTGCGGATGGTAAAGGCGGCGATCGTGCCGTTGGCGACCAGCCTGTCGATGCGGGCAGCGACCGTCGCCCGCGACACGCCCGTCATTTCCGATAGCGTCGAAACGGGAATGCGCGCATTCTGGCGCAGCGCGCTGATGAGCGCCTGGTCGAGATCATCCATTACCTGTCACTTTGTAAAATGGGGCTTATCAATCTGTCGAATTTAGCTCACTAATCGGCAGTTTTCCATCTTTTTGCTGACGCCCATTTTCGCCATAATCCACGCATCCCGAACGGGATCAGATGAGAATTATCTTGAGAAGGAATTGGGCGGACATGACGACCATCACGCTGATCGGCGCACCCATCGAGGAAGGTTCTGGACGGCGCGGCGCGGCCATGGGCCCGACGGCCCTGCGCATCGCCGGCATCGACACGGTGCTGCGCGACCTCGGCCATACCGTCCACGACGAAGGCGACGTCAAGCCGCTGCCGGCCCGCGACCTTGCCAACCATCCGGGCGCCAACAACCTGCAGATCGTCGCAGCCTTCGCCCGTGCGCTGCACGATTCGGTGCACGACACGGTACGCAAGGGCCACTTCCCGATCATCCTGGGTGGCGACCACGCGCTCTCCATGGGCAGCGTCTCCGGCATGGCGCGCTACGCCGCCGACGTCGGCCGGCCGCTCTTCGTGCTCTGGCTCGACGCCCATGCCGACTTCAACTCGCCGTCGACCTCGCCCTCCGGAAACATGCACGGCATGCCGGTCGCCTTCTTCTGCGGCCAGGCGGAATTCGCCCCGATCCTGCCGTCCGACCGTCCGCTCGTCGATCCGACCAAGGTCTTCCAGGTCGGCATCCGCTCGGTCGACGACCGCGAGCGTGAAGAGATCGCCGAGCATGGCGTCCGCGTTTATGACATGCGCGCCGTCGACGAACTCGGAATGGCCCATATCATGCGCCAGATCCTCGAAGAGGTTCGCGCCGCCAACGGCCTGCTGCATGTCAGCCTCGACGTCGATTTCATGGATCCAGACCTTGCGCCCGGCGTCGGCACCACCGTTCCCGGCGGCGCCACCTTCCGCGAAGCGCACCTGATCATGGAAATGCTCTGGGAAAGCGGGCTTGTTTCCTCGCTCGACGTCGTCGAGCTCAACCCCTTCCTCGACGACCGCGGCAAGAGCGCGCGCGTCCTGGTCGAACTGACGGCAAGCCTCTTCGGCCGCCGCGTTCTCGACCGGCCGACCCGCAGCGCCTGAGAAAAAAAGACAAACGGAGGACGATATATGAACACGACGGCAGCCCTGATCGAAACCGAATACCGGCTCGGCGCCCATAACTACAAGCCGCTCGACGTGGTGCTCTCGCGCGGCGAAGGCGTCTATGTCTGGGACATGGAGGGCAATCGCTACCTCGATTGTCTCTCGGCCTACTCCGCCGTGAACCAGGGCCATTGCCACCCGAAGATCCTGCAGGCGATGATGGAGCAGGCGCAGAAGCTGACGCTGACCTCCCGCGCCTTCCGCAACGACCAGCTGGCGCATTTCTACGAAGAGATCGCAGCGCTCACCGGCTCGCACAAGGTGCTGCCGATGAACTCCGGCGCGGAAGCCGTCGAGACCGCCGTCAAGGCGGTGCGCAAGTGGGGCTACGAGGTCAAGGGCGTTGCCGAGAACAAGGCCGAGATCATCGTCTGCTCCAACAACTTCCACGGCCGCACCATGGGCATCGTCGGCTTCTCCACCGACCCGGACGCCCGCACCGGCTTCGGCCCGTTCGCGCCCGGCTTCCGCGTCGTGCCCTTCGGTGACATCGACGCCTTCCGCGCGGCGATCAACGAAAACACCGTTGCCTTCCTCGTCGAGCCGATCCAGGGCGAAGCCGGCGTCATCGTACCGCCGGTCGGCTACTTCACGACGGTGCGCGAGCTCTGCACCAAGCACGGCATCACGCTGATCCTCGACGAGATCCAGACCGGTCTCGGCCGCACCGGCAAGCTGCTTGCCGAAGAGCATGAGGCGATTGAAGCCGACGTGACGCTGATCGGCAAGGCTCTATCAGGCGGTTTCTACCCGGTCTCGGCCGTGCTTTCGAATTCCGAAGTGCTCGGTGTCCTGAAGCCCGGCCAGCATGGGTCGACCTTCGGCGGCAATCCGCTCGCCTGCGCCATTGCCCGCGCGGCGCTGAAGGCGCTGACCGAGGAAGGCATGATCGAGAACTCGGCAAAGATGGGTGAACGCTTCCAGAAGGGCCTCACCGACATCCGTTCCAACATCATCAAGGAAGTGCGCGGTCGCGGCCTGATGCTGGCCGTGGAGCTGGTGCCGGAAGCCGGCGGCGCCCGCAAGTATTGCGAAGCGCTGAAAGGGCTCGGCATCCTTGCCAAGGACACCCACGGCGACACCATCCGCATCGCGCCGCCGCTCGTCATCACTGCCGAGCAGGTGGATTGGGCGGTCGAGCAGTTCGCCAAGGTTCTCGCTTCCGCCTGATCGTCGTGGTTCCGACGCCTTCAATCGCGCCCCGGCTTCAACCGGGGCGCAATGTCTTTAAGCTCTTGCAAAAGCAAGTCTTAACGAATCCCGGCCTATAGTCCTTTCCCAAAGCGCAAAGCGGTTCCTCCGCGCATGATGCAGCTGCGCCCTGCCGGATGTGATCGGCGGACTGGAAGGATCTCTCCTTTACGGATCATTGGCCGCGCCTCACGCGCCGTGAGCCATGCGGAGAGATCTGGAGTTTGGCGATGTCGCGCCCAGAGGCGTCGACCGGAAAGCTGGAAGGACCTTCGATGACAAGCACACTCAGGACGGCCGGGTTCGACGGCGAGACGCTGGAAATCATTGCGTTCCGCCTCCACGATCAGGAATTCTGCGTCAAGACGACGACGATCCGTGAAATCCGCGGCTGGGCGCCCTCGACGCCCATCCCGCATTCGCCGCCGGAAGTGATCGGCGTCATGAACCTGCGCGGCACGGTGATCCCGATCATCGACCTCGCCCACAAGCTCGGCATGAAATCGACCACCGCCAACGAGCGCAGCGCCATCGTCGTCGCCGAAGTGCACAACATGGTGATCGGCCTCGTCGTCGACCGCGTGTCGGACATCCTCACGGTCCAGGGCAGCCAGGTGCAGCCGGTGCCGGAAGTCACGGCCTCCTTCGACAAGAGCTTCGCCGAAGGCATCATTGCCAACGAAACCGGCATGATCTGCTTCCTGAACCTCGCCCGCATGTTCAAGGAACGCGAGGTCGAGGAACTGGCCGCCTAAAGCAACAGGTCAAGCGACATTCAAGGCCGTCCGACGTCTCGTCGGGCGGCTTTTTGTTGGTTATTTGCTCAACCAGAGGGCAATACTTTAGAAAAACAGGAGAAACTAATTCAACTAAAATTGGGATCTATGAGTTCTTACAACTGAAATTTGATAGTTGCTATTTTAACACCTGCTTAATAGTCCTATCACTAACCTAGATTGCATAGACACGGCGCCTTGGGCATGAAGCCCGACAGTTCGAACTCCCCTCACGAAGCACGAAATCGCTGACCCGGCGGGCCGGCGCGGGACGACCAGACATTTTTCGGCAGGCCGGCATTTGTCTTAGTCCGGGCGTTGCGCCGCTTCGGCCCCGCAAGCCCTGTCAAAGAAGGCACGAAGCCCCCGGCTTGAGCCAACAAACGAGAAGAGGGTTACAATGTTCGCTCTCGGAAAAATTGCAGACGCGAACCAGATCATCGCCGCGCTCTCGAAGTCGCAGGCCATCATCCAGTTCGACCTGACCGGCAAGATCTTGACTGCCAATGAGAATTTCTGCCAGGCCCTTGGTTACAGCCTCAGCGAAATCGTCGGCCAGCACCACCGCATGTTCTGCTCCGCCGACTACGCACAGACGCAGGAATACCGCGACTTCTGGGCCCGGCTCGGCCGCGGCGAATTCGACGCCAACGCCTACAAGCGCGTCGCCAAGGGCGGCCGCGAAATCTGGATCCAGGCGACCTACAACCCGGTGCTTCGGGGCGGCAAGCCCTACAAGGTGGTCAAGTTCGCCAGCGACATCACCGCCGCCAAGGCAAGGGCCACGGAAGATGCCGGCAAGCTGGATGCGATCTCCCGCTCCCAGGCCGTGATCGAGTTCACGCCATCGGGCGAGATCCTGACCGCCAACGAAAACTTCTGCGCCGCGCTCGGCTACAGCCTCCAGGAAATCCAGGGCAAGCACCACAGCATGTTCTGCGAGCCGAACTATGCCCGCACCGCCGAATATGCCGACTTCTGGAAGCGGCTCGCCGCCGGCGAGTTCTTCTCCAACGAGTTCGTGCGCTACGGCAAGGGTGGCAAGGAAATCTGGATCCAGGCAGCCTATAACCCGATCCGCGACTTCAGCGGCAAGGTCTACAAGGTCGTCAAGTTCGCGACCGATGTCAGCGAGCGCATGAGTGCCATCAACAGCCTCGGAGCCGGCCTGCGGGCGCTCGCCGAAGGCGATCTGACGCGCAACCTCGACACGCCCTTCGTGCCGAGCATGGAAGCGGTGCGCACCGACTTCAACGATGCGACCGCCAAGCTGCGCGGGGCGATGCGAACCGTCGGCGACAATGCCAGCGCGATCGCCTCCGGCGCCCGCGAAATCCGGGCCGCCGCCGACGACCTGTCGAAGCGCACCGAACAGCAGGCCGCGTCCGTGGAAGAGACCGCCGCGGCGCTCGACGAGATTACCACGACCGTCTCGGACTCCAGCCGCCGCGCCGAGGAGGCGGGAGGCCTGGTCGCCAAGACCAAGGCGGGTGCCGAACGCTCCGGCAATGTGGTCAAGAGCGCGATCGGCGCCATGGACCAGATCGAACAGTCGTCCCGCGAAATCTCCAACATCATCGGCGTGATCGACGACATCGCCTTCCAGACGAACCTCTTGGCGCTGAACGCCGGCGTCGAAGCGGCGCGGGCTGGTGAAGCCGGTAAGGGCTTCGCGGTTGTCGCCCAGGAGGTGCGCGAACTGGCGCAACGCTCGGCCAGTGCCGCCAAGGACATCAAGGCGCTGATCGGCACCTCCACCGAACACGTCAAGAACGGCGTGTCGCTGGTCGGCCAGACGGGGGCAGCGCTCGAAGAAATCCTCGTCCAGGTCCAGGAGATCAACGCCAACGTCTCGGCGATCGTCGAAGCCGCCCGCGAACAATCGACCGGCCTCAAGGAGATCAACCAGGCGGTCAACTCAATGGACCAGGCGACCCAGCAGAACGCCGCGATGGTCGAGGAAAGCACGGCGGCCAGCCACGCCATGGCCCGCGAGGCCGAAGCGCTGCACGAACTGCTCCGCCAGTTCCGCTACGGCGAGCAGGTCCAGGTCGTCGACGCAAACCGCCGTATCGAAGATCGCGCGCAGCCGTCACGCCTGCACGCCACCGCCCGCGCCTTACGCGGCGGCCAACGGACGAGCCTCGCTGCGGCACCGGCCGCGGATGGCTGGCAGAATTTCTGAGCGCACATCCCTGCACCCCGCGCTCGGGAATGGGGAAGGCGGCGACCGGTAGCCGCCTTCCCTTTAATTTTTTGAGAGAGATGCTTGCTTAGGGAAACGCGCCGTCCGCGAGATGCGAAGAAGTTGCGGCGGGTGATGAAGGCCGGTTACGCTGCTTCCGGACGTTTGATCTTCGCTGCCGCCTCCAGCACCAGCGGCGTCAGGCCCTCGCCGCCATTGTCGATATGCTCGAACAACTTGCGCCGCATGCGCGGCTCCCAGTACCTGTTGATATGGGTGGCAACGCCCTGCGCCGCCTCGCTCGACGGCTGGCTCTTGAAGAAGGTGGCGATCTGGTTCGCCATGTAGATCAGCTTGGCGTTGGTGTTGTCATGCGACATCGACGGCAGCTCCGGACTTGATGCGTTCGGCATGGGTGAAGATCTCGAATTCGTCGCCGCGCACAAGGGCGATCAGCGTCATGCCCGCAGCCTCCGCCGTACGGATGGCAAGGGCCGTAGGCGCCGAAATGGCGATAATGACGGGGCTGCCGACAACCGCCGTCTTCTGCACCATCTCGACGGAGACTCGGCTGGTGACGACGACGGCGCCCTCGCTGCCCTTAAAACCGGCGCGTGCCGAAGCACCGATCAACTTGTCGAGCGCATTGTGGCGGCCGACATCCTCGCGCACCGCGATCAGGCCGCGACCCGGCACGTAGAAGGCGGCGCCGTGCACGGCGCGCGTTTCGAAATGCAGCGGCTGCTGGCCGTTGAGCAGCGCCACGGCCGAGACCACGTCCTCTTCAGAAAGAGTCAGCTTGGAGCCGGAAACGTCCGGCGTCGGCCGTACCGCCTGTTCGATCGATTCGATGCCGCAAAGGCCGCAGCCGACCGGCCCTGCCATGTGCCGTCGGCGCCGGCGCAGCATGTCGTTCTCTTCGTCCTGAAGCACGATCTGCAGGTCGATGCCGAGATTGCCGGCGACCGTCTCCGAGACGATCTCCACCGTTTCGATCTGGCCGGGATCGGTGATAATGCCCTCGGTCAGGCTGAAGCCGACGGCGAAATCCTCTAGATCGCCGGGTGTCGCCATCATCACCGCATGGGTCGAGCCGCCATAGCTGAACGCGACCGGCGTCTCCTCCGGCACAGCGCGCGCACCATCCCGAAGCGCGCCGTTGCGGCGGGCGGCCTCGGGAACGGTCTTGGATGTCTTAAATGTCGCCATGATCGATCGCAGTGCGGGCCATCACTCCGCCGCCTCCAGCTTGCCGGAAATCCGGCGCGACTGGCGGGCCTGCTCGTCATAGTCCACCTGCCA
>NZ_JTLA01000299.1:179-321 GCF_000799055.1 Ensifer sp. ZNC0028 | reverse complement strand
CCGCCGAGCCCAACGCCGATCGCCGTGCCGAACTTCGACCACAGCGGCTTGACGTTCCTCACCCGCTTCAGGTCCTGGCCGATGGCGCTGTCGCGCCAGCCGCGCTCGATCTCGATCGGCTCGTCATTGGCCCGACCCGCTT
>NZ_JTLA01000299.1:0-169 GCF_000799055.1 Ensifer sp. ZNC0028 | reverse complement strand
TCACCCGCTTCAGGTCCTGGCCGATGGCGCTGTCGCGCCAGCCGCGTTCGATCTCGATCGGCTCGTCATTGGCGCGACCGGAGGCGATCGCCGCCGCCAGTTTTTCCGCGGCGAGAATCCCTGAAAGCACCGCATTGTGGCTGCCCTTGATGCGCGGCACGTTGACGAG
>NZ_JTLA01000037.1:0-1160 GCF_000799055.1 Ensifer sp. ZNC0028 | reverse complement strand
GCAACGATGCCGGCGCCGACGGTACGGCCGCCTTCGCGGATAGCGAAGCGCAGCTTTTCTTCCATCGCGATCGGAACGATCAGCTCAACGGCAACCGTGACGTTGTCGCCAGGCATAACCATTTCCGTGCCTTCCGGCAGCGTGACGATGCCCGTAACGTCCGTCGTGCGGAAGTAGAACTGCGGACGGTAGTTGGTGAAGAACGGCGTATGACGGCCGCCTTCTTCCTTCGTCAGGATGTAGGCTTCTGCCATGAACTTCTTGTGCGGCTTGACCGAACCCGGCTTGCACAGGATCTGGCCACGCTCAACGCCGTCACGGTTAACACCACGGATCAGCGCGCCGATGTTGTCGCCGGCCTGGCCCTGGTCGAGCAGCTTGCGGAACATTTCAACGCCCGTAACCGTCGTCTTCGACGTGTCGCGGATGCCGACGATTTCGACTTCTTCGCCAACCTTGACGATGCCGCGCTCAACGCGACCGGTCACAACCGTACCACGGCCCGAGATCGAGAACACGTCTTCGATCGGCATCAGGAACGGCTGGTCGATCGGACGCTCAGGCGTCGGGATGTAGGCGTCAACGGCAGCCATCAGCTCGCGGATCGCGTCTTCGCCGATCTTCTTGTCCGAATCTTCCAGAGCAGCAAGAGCCGAGCCCTTGATGATCGGAATGTCGTCGCCCGGGAATTCGTAGGACGACAGAAGTTCGCGAACTTCCAGTTCGACGAGCTCAAGAAGCTCGGCGTCGTCAACCTGGTCGACCTTGTTGAGGAACACGACGATTGCCGGAACGCCAACCTGGCGAGCAAGCAGGATGTGCTCGCGGGTCTGCGGCATCGGGCCGTCAGCGGCCGAGCAAACCAGGATCGCGCCGTCCATCTGCGCTGCACCGGTGATCATGTTCTTGACGTAGTCGGCGTGGCCGGGGCAGTCAACGTGAGCGTAGTGACGGTTCGGCGTCTCATACTCAACGTGGGCCGTCGAAATCGTGATACCACGGGCCTTTTCTTCCGGAGCGGCGTCGATCTGGTCGTACGCCTTGAACTCGCCGAAGTACTTCGTGATCGCTGCGGTCAGCGACGTCTTGCCATGGTCAACGTGGCCAATCGTGCCAATGTTAACGTGCGGCTTGTTGCGCTCAAATTTGCTCTTTGCCAT
>NZ_JTLA01000036.1:0-30824 GCF_000799055.1 Ensifer sp. ZNC0028 | reverse complement strand
AGCCGATCCTGGAGTTCGACCGGACGGAAAACCCGTTCCGACAGGCCGTGCTGAAGACGCCGATCGAGGCGGAGGGCGGTGTCGTTGCCATTCCCGACGCACCCGGCCTTGGCATCGAGATCGACCGCGATGCGCTTGCCCAGTTCAAGATGCCCGAGAGCGCACAATGATCGAGCGAACCCTGACCGGCCGCCCGCCTGAACCGCGCCTGCCGAAGGGCACGGTCGACGCGCAGATGCACATGTATCTCCCGGGGTTTCCGTCGCTTGCCGGAGGGCCGCCCTTGCCGGCCGCGCCACTACCGGATGCTGCGGCCTACCGCGAGGTCATGGACTGGCTCGGCATCGACCGGGTGATCATCACGCAGGGCAACGCCCATCAGAAGGACAACGCCAATCTGCTCGCTTGCCTCGCCGAAATGGGCGATGTCGCGCGCGGTGTCGCCGTCATCGACGAAACCACGTCGGATGCAGAAATGGGCGCGCTCAGCGAAGCGGGCGTCGTCGGTGCCCGTATCATGGATCTGCCTGGCGGGGCGGTGGGGCTCGATGCGCTGGAGGTGGTCGATGCGCGGGCACATGCCGCGGACTGGATGATCGCGGTGCAGTTCGACGGCAACAAGTTGCTCGACCATCTGCCGCGGCTGGCGCGCATCCGCTCGCGCTGGGTCTTCGATCATCACGGCAAGTTCTTCGCCGGTGTCGATCCGGATGGACCGGAGATTGCGGCTCTCTTGACGCTGATCGATCGCGGCAATGTCTGGTTCAAGTTCGCCGGCGCCTACGAGAGTTCGCGCGACGGGTGGCCCTATGAGGATGTGGCCGCCGTCTCCAGGAAGATTGCCGCGCACGCGCCGGAACGCATCGTCTGGGGCTCCAACTGGCCGCACAACATGATCCGCAAGACGGAAGACTATCCCGACGATACGCGGCTCGCTGAGTTGGTTCTCGGCTGGCTTGCCGACGACCGGACCAGGCATCTGGCCCTCGTCGAGAACCCGGAACGCCTGTTCAAGCTGCCGGCCTTCGCCGCGACGTAGTTGCCGCGGGTGCTGGGAGGCGCCCGTGGAACCCAGGACATGAGGATTTCGCATGCCGGCCCGGACGGGCAGCAACCCGGTCTTGGGAGAGGCCGAAGCACGACTAGAGGAGGAGGAAAACATGAAGAAAATTGCAAGCATGCTTTGCGTCGCCATGGGGCTGGCGTTTGCCGGCACAGCGGCGCAGGCGCAGGAAATCACCCTGCGTTCGGCAGACATCCATCCGGATGGCTACCCGACCGTCGATGCGGTCAAGTACATGGGGCAACTGCTCTCCGAACGCACCAACGGCCGTATCAAGATCGAGGTCATGAACAACGGCGTGCTCGGCGGGGAAAAGGACACGATCGAGCAGACCCGCTTCGGCGTCATCGACATGAACCGCGTCAACGCAGCACCCTTCAACAACCTCGTCAAGGAGACGATGGTCCTCGGCATGCCGTTCCTGTTCCGCTCGACGGAACACATGCACAAGACCGTCGACGGTCCGATCGGCGACGAGATCCTGGCCGCCTTCGAGCCACATGGGCTGATCGGTCTTGCCTTCTACGATAGCGGCGCCCGCTCCTTCTACACGACGAAGAAGCCGATCGAGAAACTCGCCGACCTCAAGGGCCTGAAGATCCGCGTGCAGCAGTCTGATCTCTGGATCGCGATGATGCAGGCCTTCGGCGCCAATCCGACGCCGATGCCGATGGGCGAGGTCTATTCTTCGCTCGAGACGGGTGTCGTCGATGGTGCCGAGAACAACTGGCCGTCCTACGAATCCGCCCGCCATTTCGAGGTGGCCAAGAATTACTCGCTGACCGAACACTCCCTCAATCCGGAAATCCTCGTCATTTCCAAGATGAGCTGGGACAAGCTTTCCCCTGAAGACCAGACACTGCTCCGCCAGGCGGCCAAGGACAGCGTCGGCAAGATGCGCGAGCTTTGGAGCGCGCGCGAAAAGGCGTCCGAGGAGAAGGTCCGCGCTGCCGGTGCGAACGTGATCAAGGTCAACAAGGAGGAGTTCGCAGCCGCGATGGGGCCGGTCTACGACCAGTTCGTCAGCGACCCGAAGCTGAAAGACCTTCTCGAAAGGGTGAAGGCGGTCAAGTGACAGCGGTGAGGCCGGCTCCGGGATCGGGGCCGGCCTTCGCAACCGTTCACCGGATCGCCTTTGCGGAGGAGGAAGAAACATGCGTCGTTTCATGCGGACGATACGTCCGCTTCTAGGCGCGCTGAGCCGCGCTTCGCTCTACATTGCCGGCATCGGCATGGTCGCGATGACCCTGATCGTCTGCTGGCAGGTCTTTGCCCGCTATATCCTGAACGACTCGCCGAGCTGGTCGGAGCCCTTGGCTCTCCATCTCATGGCCTGGTTCATCATGCTCGGCGCTGCCGTCGGCGTGCGGGAAAGCGTGCATCTCGGCCTTGATGTCGTCCGACACGTGATGAAGCCGTCGGTGCAGCTTGCGATGGATCTGACGAGCCTCGGCCTGATCGTCGTCTTCGGATTGGCCATGGCCTATTACGGCATCCTGCTGTCGGCCGGCACCTGGACCGCCACCATCCCGGTTCTCGGTTGGCCTGGCGGCGTCGACTTTTTCCCGCTGGTCGTCGGTGGCGCGATGATTGCGCTCTTTGCCGCCGAACGCTTCATCGATCAGCTTCTCGGCGTCGAGCTCGCCGCCGACGTCGCCGTGCAGGAGATGGCCTGAATGGCTTACACTATCCTCTTCGGGGTCTTTACCCTCCTGATGCTCATCGGCATGCCGATCGCCTTCTGTCTCGGCATCGCTTCGTTCGCGACCGTGCTCTATCTCGGCCTGCCGCCGGTGGTGGTGTTCCAGCAGCTGAATTCGGGCATGAACGTCTTTGCCATGATGGCGATCCCGTTCTTCATCTTCGCTGGCGACCTGATGGTGCGCGGCGGCATCGCCAACCGGCTGATCCAGTTTGCCGCCGGGCTCGTCGGCCACCTGCGCGGCGGACTCGGCCAGGTCAACATCGTTGCCTCGACGCTTTTCGGCGGCATTTCTGGATCGGCCGTTGCCGACGCCTCCGCGGTCGGCGGCCTGATGATCCCGCAGATGGCCAAGCGCGGCTATGACCGCGACTATGCCGTCAACGTCACGGTCAATGCGGCGATCATCGCGCTGATGGTTCCGCCGTCGCACAACATGATCCTCTATTCGATCGCCGCCGGCGGCAATGTCTCGGTCGCCGATCTCTTCACCGCCGGCATCATCCCGGGGCTCTTGCTCGCGCTCGCGCTGATGGTGACGGCCTATGTCGTTGCCAGGCGCCGGGGCTACCCGTCCGAACCGTTTCCGGGCTTTGCCAAGGTCTTCTACTACCTGCTCGCCTCGTTCCCCGGCATCGTGCTGATCGGCATCATCTTCGGCGGCGTGCGCTCCGGCGTCTTCACCGCCACGGAAAGCTCGTGCATCGCCGTGCTCTATGCCTTCCTCGTTGCCATGTTGGTCTATCGCGAACTCGACTGGTCGGGTTTCGTCGAGGCGGTCATGGGGGCGGTGCGCACGACAGCGATGGTGCTGCTCGTCATCGGCATGGCGGCGTCCTTCGGCTGGCTGATGGCCTTCCTGCAGGTACAGGCATTGATGATCAGCGCCATCGGCGCGATCTCGGAAAACCCGATCATCGTGCTGCTCGTCATCAACATCATCCTTCTGATCCTCGGCACCTTCATGGACATGGCGCCGATGGTGATCATCTGCACGCCGGTGCTGCTGCCCGTGGTCAAGGCCTTCGGCATCGATCCCGTGCACTTCGGGGTGGTGATGATCCTGAACGCCGGCATCGGCCTCAACACGCCGCCGGTCGGAACGGTGCTGTTTGTCGGCTGTGCCGTCGGAGGGATCAGCATTCGCGAGGCGATGCGCACGATCTGGCCGTTCTTCGGCGCCAGCATCGCGGTATTGATGGCCGTCACCTACATACCGGCGCTGTCGCTGTGGCTGCCTTCGGTCTTCCGGTGAGCTGATCGCCGGCGATACCTGCGGGCTCGGCATGGCTTGCCGGGCCCGTTCCTTTTCAGGGCCGGCTACTCGTTGCCGTTGGCGGCGAGACACTGGCGCTCGAGGCGCTTCAGGAAGACGCCGATCTCCTTTGCCGCCTGCAGATCGCCCTTCCGCTCGGCGACCGTACGGCCCTCGCGCCAGACTGCAATCGCCTCCTGGTGGCGGCCGAGCTTGAGGAGGATCGCGCCGCGCAGCTTCCATGCTGCCGAATAGTCCGGATCGAAGGCGAGCGCCCGCTCGACATGGGCCAAGGCGGTTTCGAGATCCGCTTCCTGAAGGCAAATGCTGCCGAGCGTGAAGCGTAAAAGGGCGTCGTCCTTGCCGTCCTGTAAGAGTTTTTCGAGCACTTGCCGCATGGCTTTCTCCTCCGCGATCGCCAGTTCAAGCCGCAGGCTTGCTTGGGCTCAGGGGCGCATGCCCATTGCTCGCCAGCGTCGGCAGCGATCTCGTCCTGTCGAGAGACTGATACCGGCGGCGGCTCCAGATCAAGGGGTCGGCATGGGCAGATGTCTCGGTTGCGACAATTGTTCCCACGAACAGCATATGGTCGCCCACCTCGACCGAAGCGCTGAGCAGGCAGTCGAGCGTGGCAGCCGCGCCGAGCAGCCTTGGCCGTCCGCTTGGCCATTCCGCCCAGATGCCGACGAGATAGCGCTTCGATGCTTCGATCTTGCCGGCAAAGGCATCTGCGATCAGTTCCTGGCCCTCAGCCAGCATGGCAAGCGAAAACCCCCGCTCGGCGGCAATCAGTGCGGCAAGCGGACTGTCCGCCTTGATCGAAACGACGATCGAGGGCGGGTTGGCGGAGAGCGAGAAGGTTGCCGTCACCGTCCGGCCGAGACTGTCGGCACCCTTGCCGGCGCTCGCCACGCAGACGGTTGCGGCGAGATGCGACAGGGTGTCGGCGAACTCCGGTTTCGACACGGCGAGGGCCGCATGGGCGTCGATGGCAAGGGAGGGCGGAGGTGTCTGGCGCATCGGGCTTCTTCCAAGATGAAATAGCCCGTGGCGGCGGAGAGACGCCACGGGATTTGCAGAAGCCTTGGCTCAGGCGGGGGCGAGCGGCTGCTGCAACTCTTCGACCGATCGGCACGCGAACGCTTTCCAGCCCGCGGCGCGCTCAGTTGATCAGGCGGACTTCAGTTCCGCTTCGGCAAACTCATAGTTGGCAAGCTTGTCGAGGAAGTTCGAGGTGTAGTCCGGGCGACGGTTGCGGTAGTCGATGTAATAGGCGTGTTCCCAGACATCGAGGCCGAGCAGCGCCTTGCCCTCGTTGGTGGCAACCGGGTTGGAGCCATTGGCCGTCTTCGTCACTTTCAGCTTGCCGTCCTGGCCGAGTACCAGCCAGGCCCAGCCCGAACCGAACTGGCCGGTGGCGGCGGCCTTGAAGGCATCCTTGAAGGCCGCGACGCTGCCGAAATCTTCGGTGATCTTCTTTTCAAGCACGCCCGGGATCTGGCCGCCCTTCGGTGAAAGGTTGTTCCAGAACAGGATGTGGTTCCAGTGCTGGCCGGCATTGTTGAAGACCGGGGCCAGTTCCGCCTTGCCGTGGCTGAGGCGAATGATCTCTTCCAGCGACAGGCCGGCGAGCGAGGCATCCTTCTCGACGAAACCGTTCAGCGCCGTGACATAGGCCTGGTGATGCTTGCCGTGGTGAAACTCGATCGTCTCGGCGCTCATGCCGTTTTCCGAGAGTGCTGTGGCGGCGTAGGGAAGGGCGGGAAGTTCGAAGGCCATGGTCAAATCCTTTGCGGTCGGGGCGCTCTCGATCACTTGTCTGCGAACCGAGGAGAGTGTATTTAGCAAGACAATTCTTTGTAAATCTGCGCGCGGGAATATGTCAAGCGATCGCTTGTTAAATCCAGAGCAAAGCGCCGGCCGCACCCCGGGCGAACGCATCATGCTGGCCCTCAAGCTACACGGGCCGCAGACCGCGGCAGCGCTCGGCAAACGCCTGGCGATCACCGGAGAGGCCGTGCGCCAGCAGCTCGTGCGTCTCGCCGAGGACGGGCTGGCCATGTCATGGTCCGAGGCAAAAGGTGTCGGTCGTCCGTCGCAGTTCTGGGGCTTAACCGCTGTTGGCCACGCGGAGTTTCCGGACACACACGCGGAGCTGACCGTCCAGCTCTTGCGCACCATCCGGCAGACGCTTGGCGAGGAGGCGATCGACCGGCTGATCGCCGCCCGCGAGGACGAGACGCGTCAGAACTACCGAGCGGCGATGGTGCTGAAAGAGAGCCTGCGCGAACGGGTCGACGTGCTCGTTCGACTGCGGTCGCAGGAAGGTTATATGGCCGCTTGCGAGGATCCGGGCGACGGTACGCTGCTGTTCGTCGAGAACCATTGTCCGATCTGCGCCGCCGCGACCAGCTGCCAGGGCTTTTGCCGGGCAGAACTGAGCGTGTTTCGCGCGGTGCTCGGCCCCGGCGTCGAAGTCGAGCGCGCCGAGCATATCCTGGCCGGCGCGCGCCGGTGTGCCTATGTGGTCAAGCCGGCCGCTCGGGCCGCCTGATCCTGTCAGGGCAACGGTCTGGCGCACGCCGTCGACGGGCGCCGCCAGCTCCGATCGTGTCAGCGTGCGCCCATGCGCAGGGCGCCGTCGAGGCGGATGACCTCGCCGTTCAGCATGCGGTTTTCGCAGATGTGCTGGACGAGTGCCGCGAATTCGTCCGGTTTGCCGAGGCGCTGCGGGAAGGGCACGCTCTTTCCGAGCGAATCCTGCACTTCTTGCGGCATGCCGGACATCATCGGCGTTTCGAAGATTCCAGGTGCAATGGCGACGACGCGGATACCGTAGCGCGCGAGTTCGCGGGCAATCGGCAGAGTCATCGAGACGACGCCGCCCTTGGAAGCGGCATAGGCCGCCTGGCCGATCTGTCCGTCGAAGGCGGCAACCGAGGCGGTGTTGACGATCACCCCGCGCTCACCATCTTCGCCGGGCTCTTCGCGCTGGATCGCTTCGGAGGCGAGCCGCAGCATGTTGAAGGTGCCGACGAGGTTGATCGCGACCGCGCGCGAAAAGCTGTCGAGACGATGGGGGCCGTCGCGGCCGAGCACCTTTTCCCCCGGCGCGATGCCTGCACAGTTTATGAGCCCGTGCAGATGTCCGAAGCGGTCGAGGGCCGCTGCCACGGCTGTGGCGCCATCCGCCTCGCTGGTGACATCCGTCTTCTGGAAGAGCGCGTTGCTGCCGAGTTCGCCGGCCATCTGCTGGCCGGCTGCGGCGTTGACGTCGGCAAGGACCACGCGGGCGCCCGCGCCGTGCAGCCGCCGCGCGACAGCCGCCCCCAGACCCGAACCGCCACCGGTAACGATATAGACTTTCCCATCGATCAGCATATGAGGCTCCTCCCGTACCGGATCGTGTCGTTGAACTACCGACATAGCCTTGCTGGCTGTCGAAGCCAAGTTCCGCTGACGATGAGCCGCCTTGCCTCCCGGAGCCTATTGGGCGCCGATCGGCGAGATTTCGATGATCTTGATGCCGATGGCGTTGGTGGCTTCATCGAAGACGATCTCGCCGCGGCCGATGACCATGCCGTTGACCTTTAGCTCCACCGGTTCGCCGAAGTTTCGATCGAGATGGATCGTGTCGTCCTGATGGAGTTTCGAGATCTGCGACACCGTCAGCTTGGCGCGTCCGATGACCGCTTCGATTGCGAGCGGAATGCCCTGGACCGCGCGTTCGCTCATGACGGAACGGCCTTCGAACGCAGGGCTTTCGTCGAGCTCGACCAGCTCATCCTGTAGCTTCTTGTTAATCATTCTGCACCATCCAAAGCACTGATTCACGACTCTTTAACAAAGAGTTGCGCCAGTTCGCCCTGGGTGGCAACCGTGGCTAAATGGGGGTTCCCCGTGCCTTGCAAGCGAGCGTTAACAAAGCGTTAACATCCACAATGCGGAGGCGGTGAAAGCCGTCAAAGCGTCACCGCAGCCCAGTTTCCGTCCCGTTTCTGGAATCCGATCATGCGGCGGCCATTCGGCAATTTGTCGCCGAGTCGCACGACATAGACGTAACCCTCGTAGACCATCAGCCCGCGATCGCCGTCGCTGAAGAGGATCTGGAAATTCGGCGACTGCATCATCGCGGCGTCGACCTCGGCGCCGGTCACAACCGGGGCGATGGCTGCGACCTCCGTCGAAGGCTCTTTCGCTCCGCTCATGTAGTAGAGCGATGCTGCGGCAGCCGTAACGAAAAGCAGCAGCCCGCCCGCCAAAGGCAACAGGCGGCGCTTGAAACGTGTCGGGTTCGGTTGAGGGGCGGCAACACTCAAGGTCAACTTCCTGATTCGCTGTATTTTCCGAACGGATCCGGCCCCAGGTGGAAAGCGACTGATCTCTCCGGCCGATTCAATTGCCGGATATCTTGCCAAATCTACCTAGTGGAACCGTTCCGTACTTCAAGCCGAGAAGTCACTTGCTTCTCCGACTCGGGCAGCATGCCCACTCGCCGATTTCAGGGACATATGCCCATCGGCGTTTCCACATCTTTTGCGTGCCGTGCGACAATAGCATGTCGCTGGATGATTCTTCAGCTCCCGACGCCGGCAACTGCCAGGCGCCGAGAGCAAAGACCGATCGCTAGCTCTTTCTGATGTCGATCAGTTTCAGCCAGGGCTGAAGGTGAAAGGCGCCCATCAGCAGATACATGGCGGTCATCCCGTCGATCACAGTTTGTCCGGTGACGCCGCACAGCATCGGATCGGCCCCGGCGGTTCCCATGTTCGAAAGAACGGCCATCAGGGCGAAGGTGGGGGCGGCGGCAAGCGCCAACCCCGCCGCTATCAGACGGGCGAGGGAGGGCGCCCGCCCGTCGCGCTCACCGGAGCGGGCGCCGATGCTCATGGCTTCGCGCCCGTGTCGGAGGCGCGCATCGCAGCTTCGCCGGCATCCGATACTTCGACCCATCTCTTGTCCGGGGCAGCGCCTTCGACGTAGCTGTCGTTCCAGTTCCACCACTTGTAGGTCGGGGTCTGCGGATATCCGGCCGGCGAATCCTCCCACACCTCCTGTCGGCCGAGCGGAGTGATGTCGAGATAGTTCCAGGTGCCGCCCATCTGTTCGTCGCCGCGGCTGTTGACGAGGTAGGTGCGAAAAAGCTGTTCGCCGTCGCGGAAGAAAACATTGTGGCCGTGCCACTCGCCCACGTCGAAATCGGCATCGAAGCTGTCGGTGATGGTGTACCAGGGCATGGTCCAGCCCATGCGCGCCTTGAGCCTGGCAATATCCGCCTGCGGGGCGCGCGAGGCAAAGACCAGGGTCGTGTCACGGGCGTTAAGGTGCGACAGATGTGCAACCTGATCGGCGACCATCGAGCAGCCCCGGCAGCCGTGATCGGGCCAGCCATGCACGCCCGGTTCAAAGAAAGCGCGGTAGACGATCAACTGGCGCCGGCCGGCAAAGAGGTCAAGCAGGCTCGCCTTGCCGTCGGGCCCTTCGAACACGTAGTTCTTGGTCACGGCCATCCAGGGCATCCGCCGACGCTCGGCGGCCAACGCATCGCGGGCGCGAGTGTGCGCCTTTTCCTTTACCAGCATTTCCTGCCGGGCCGTTTCCCATGCCTGCTGTGAAACCACCGCCGGCTTCTGCATCGCCGGCTCGGCGTCCGCGCGTCCGTTGTCGTGTTTCTCGATTGTCTGGGTCATGGTGCCGTGTCTCCTCGTTTCAGCAAAGCTTCTCAACGCAAGGCCGATGCCTTACAGTTCTGAAGAGCTTGACACCGCAAGTGGGCGAGCGGGAGTAACAAGTGTGGCGGTGTTTTCGAGGCGCTGCCGCTGCCACCGGACAGCGGCGCGAGGGGTACCAATCCAGCGCCTTTTTAGTTGTCGCTGTTGTAATTCCTTTAAGTTGAGCGAGTATGCTTGTCGCAACCAGACGCGGGAGGGCGGCATGCATTTCGTTTCGGATGCGGTTGGCGGGTACAAGGTCTTTGCCGTGTCGGGGGTCAATACGGTTTCGTTCGCGATCGACTATCGCAACGCCGACACCACCGGGCTTCTCGGTTTTGCAGTCGAGAGGCATGATCCCGCGGAAGGCGAGCGGTACTACATGTGCGGCTTCAAGGTCTTCGAGACGGTGATCTCCCATCCCAACGAGGATACCGTCGTTCTGACCTACGACCATCCCGTCCAGAGTTTCGTCTGGGACGACTTCACGGCCAAGCCCGGTCGGCGCTACGACTATTACTTCCATCCGCTCACGGGCCATGCGAAGAACATCGATCGTTCGGCGCCTGCCATCCGGATAGGCATCAAGACCGAGCCGCTTTTCAGCGAGGAGACGCACGACGTCTTCTTCAACCGCGGTGTCGCGAGCAGCCAGGCCTACCGGCGCCGTTTCGGAAACAGGCCGTCGGACAAGCTGGAAACGCCCGAAAAGACGCTCGAGGCGCTGCAATGGTTGAGCCGGGATCTCGACGAAGCGCTGCTGCGTTTTATCGACGAGGCGGAAGCCGGCGACACCCTGCTCGGCTGCTTCTATGAATTCAGATATCGCCCCGTCGTGGAAAGGCTGAAGGCTGCCTTCGAGCGCGGCGTCGACGTGAGGCTGGTGCTCGACGCGAAGGAAAATGCCTATACCGACAAGAAGGGCAAGTTCCACGAGAGCTTTCCGCGAGAGGAAAGCAAGCAGATCGTTCGCACCGTAGGGCTTCCGAAGGCGGCGATCGCTCGGTGGCGCGAGAACAATCCCGCCGACATACAGCACAACAAGTTCATGGTGTTGCTCCCCAAGGATCAGGGCCGAAAGCCGCAGGTCTGGACCGGCTCGACGAACCTCTCGATGGGCGGGGTGCATGGCCAGACCAATGTCGGGCATTGGGTCCGAGACGCCGATCTCGCCAAGGCGTTCGAAAGCTATTGGACATTGCTCGCCGGGGATCCCGGCGCGGCAAAGACCGACAATGCTGCCGCGAGCAGGGCAAAGCGAAAGGCCTTCCGCAAGGCGGTTTCCGACCTCGCCGAAGTGCCGCAGGCGCCTGCGGATATTCCAGGCGGCGTGACCTCGATCTTCAGTCCGCGTGCCGGAAGCGCTGTCCTCGATATGTATGTGAAGGCGCTGGACGAGGCTCGCTCCTATGGCGGCGTGACGCTCGCCTTCGGGATCAACGACCGCTTCAAGCAAGCGTTTCTCGACAACAGCGCCCAGTCCGGCGTGCATCCGGTGCTCTTCCTACTCCTCGAAAAGCGCGACCAGCCGAAGGCCAAGGCAAAAAAGCCGTTCATTCCGCTCACGGCGCGACAGAACGTCTATCAGGCCTGGGGCTCGTATCTGCGCGACCCGGTCTATCAGTGGGCGCGGGAAACCAATGCGCGGGCGCTCGGGCTCAACACTCACGTCGCCTATGTGCATTCGAAGTTTCTGCTCGCCGATCCCCTTGGCGCGGATCCGATGGTCGTTACCGGTTCGGCGAACTTCTCGGATGCGTCGACCAACGACAACGACGAAAACATGCTGCTCATCCGCGGCGATCGGCGCGCCGCCGATATCTACTTCACGGAGTTCAACCGGCTGTTCAACCACTATTATTTCCGCTCTGTCCGGGAGGCGACGGCAAAGAAGAAGTCCGACCGGGATAGGGCGGCGCGCGTCGGGACGTCGGAGGGCGCCGGGGCCAGTCTGTTCCTCGATGAGACGGGCGAATGGCTGAAGAAGTACGAGCCCGGCAAGTTGCGAGCCAAACGCGTTCAGGTCTTCATCGACATGGCGCAACCGGAAAATCTGCCGCCGATCTAGACAGGCAGCATCGATACGCCGCGAACCCGCGATCGCGCCGTCACGGTGTCGTTTGCTATGCTCCCCCGTGTTGATCGCAATGGGCTGGCGCGCGTGCGGGAACGTGCGTGTCATGTGCTGGGGATTTCGGCACCCTCGGCTGGTCGAGGGGCGTCGCCTGTGCCAAAACATAACCCCTAAATTATGATTGGCACCCCATATTTCATTTTTACATCACCGTTTGGCATGTCAAGCTGACAACCATCAAATCGACAGTCGTTTGCGACGAGGATGCGGGCGCGGGAGTGGCCGGCATCTCAGGGAGGAAATATGAAGCGGATGATTCTGGCTGCGGTTGCGGCTTTGGCAATGAGCGGTGCTGCCTATGCCGACACGATCAAGATCGGTGTCGTCGGACCGTTCTCCGGCCCCTTCGCCCTGCAGGGCAAGAACTTCAAGGCTGGCATCGACGCCTATATGGCGCTGAACGGCAGCAAGGTCGGCGACGACGATATCGAGATCATCTACCGCGACGTGCCGCAGGCCGACCCCGCCCAGTCGAAGGCGCTGGCGCAGGAACTGGTGGTCAAGGAAGGCGTGCAGTATCTCGCCGGCTTCTACTTCACCCCGGATGCCATGGCGGTCACGCCGCTGCTTACCCAGGCGAATGTCCCGCTCGTCATCATGAACGCAGCGACTTCGGCGATCGTCACCAAGAGCCCGCTCGTCGTGCGCACCTCGTTCACCACCTGGCAGACCTCGACGCCGATCGCCAAGGTTGCCAAGGATGCCGGCGTTTCCAAGGTCATCTCCGTCGTCAGCGACTACGGCCCGGGCGTCGATGCCGAAAACGCCTTCAAGGCGGGCTTCGAAGCGGCCGGCGGGCAAGTGGTCGAAGCGATCCGCATGCCGCTTGCGACCAACGACTTCTCGCCGATCATGCAGCGCATCAAGGATTCCGGTGCCGAGGGTGTATTTGCCTTCCTGCCGTCCGGCCCGACGACGCTCGGCTTCGTCAAGGCCTTCAAGGAAAACGGCCTGAAGGACGGCGGCATCAAGTTCTTCGCCCCGGGCGACCTGACGCAGGAATCCGATTTGCCTGCTCTCGGCGAGGCCGCGCTCGGCATCCAGACGACCTTCCATTACGCCGTCTCGCACGACTCGCCGGAGAACAAGGCCTTCGTCGAAGCGGCGAGCAAGGCGATCGGCAACCCGGCCGAACTCTCCTTCCCCTCGGTCGGCGCCTATGACGGCATGCATGTGATCTACAAGATGATCGAGGCGACCGGCGGCGAGCAGGATGCGGCAAAGGCCGTGGAAGCCGTCAAAGGCCTTTCCTGGGTCAGCCCGCGCGGTCCGGTGACGATCGATCCGGAATCGCGCCACATCACCCAGAACATCTATCTGCGCGAAGTCGCCAAGGCCGATGACGGTACCTATTACAACAAGGAAATCCAGACCTTCGAGAAGCAGGGGGACCCCGGTCTCGCTGCGCTGAAGTAGCCGACTTGGGCGGGCGCCCACGCGCCCGCCGCCACCGAAGACGCGGTGACCGGTTGCTCTTGAGCGACCGGCGCGCCTGCGGCGCCGCGAATGCTGGCGCCTGACTGCCGCTCCGCGCATAGTATGCGCACCGAATCCGGCGCAGCCAAATTTGGAAGAAAGGGCAACGGATAGCCCCATGCAAACCGTCCTCAGCATTGCGATCGACGCCCTTGCCTACGGCATGGTGCTCTTCGTCATCTCCATCGGCCTGTCGGTCACCATGGGCCTGATGCGCGTGGTCAATCTGGCGCATGGCGCCTTTGCCATGATCGGCGGCTACATCGCCTCCTACGCAGCGCGAGATTTGGGTCTTGCCTACGGCTTTGCCGTGCTGTTTGCGATCTTCGGCACCATCATCATCGCCGTGCCGATCGAGCGGCTGCTCTACCGGCGGATCTACGGCGCACCGGAACTGACCCAGGTGCTGATGACCATTGGTATCACATTCTGCATCATCGGCATCGCCAACTATGTCTTCGGTCCGACGCTGAAGACGGTGCCGCTGCCTGGCGAACTGCAGGGATCGGTCGATCTCGGTTTCCGGGCGATCGCCACCCATCGCATCTTTGCGATCGTCTGCGGCCTCGCGGTTGCAGCCGGCCTCTGGTACGCAATCGAAAAGACCGCCTTCGGCGTCAAGCTACGGGCCTCCGTCGATAATGCGGCAATGGCGGCGGCCCTCGGGGTGCGCACGGAAATCGTCTATGCGGTGAGCTTTGCTGTCGCCGTCGGACTTGCCGCCTTCGGCGGTGTGGTCGGCGCCGAACTTCTGCCGGTCGAACCCTATTATGCGCTGCGCTACATGGTGACGTTCCTCGTTGTCGTCTCCGTCGGCGGTGCCGGCTCCATCCCGGGCGCGCTCGTTGCCTGCCTGCTGCTCGGCGCGATCGATACGACCGGCCGTTATCTCATGCCGGAATTCGGCGAATTCTTCTTCTATCTGGCCGTGATCGCGATCATCTGCGTGTTCCCGCGCGGGCTCGCCGGGAGGGCCAAGGGATGACCATGACGACAACGAACGACTTGATCGCGACCGCTCCCGCGCGTCGGCGGTTCGGTGGCGGAGACCTTATCGGACTGGCGGTGATACTGCTGGTCGCGGTGATTGGCTACTTCCTCTTCCCTAACAATCTGGCGCTCCTGACCCGGATCATCGCCGTCGCGCTTCTGGCGCTGTCGCTCGATCTCGTCACCGGCTATTGCGGTGTCGCGACGCTCGGGCACGCGGCCCTCTTCGGCGCCGGCGCCTATGCGGCCGGCATCGCCTCGGCGCATTACGGCATCAACGATCCGCTGGCGATGCTCGCTTTCGGCATCGTCGCCGGCGCGGTCGCCGGGCTTATCTGCGGGGTCGTCATCCTGCGCGCCCACGGGCTACCGCAACTGGTCCTGTCGATCGCGCTCATCCATCTCTTCCACGAGTTCGCCAACAAGGCTTCGTCCTGGACCGGCGGCAGCGACGGGCTCTCCGGCATTGCGCCGACGGCGCTTCTCGGCCTCTACGAGTTCGACCTTTGGGGCCGCACGGCCTATGTCTTCGGCGTGGCTCTGCTTGCCGTCGTCTTCGTCGTGCTGCGGCTGATCGTGCGCTCGCCCTTCGGTATGCTGTGCCGCGGCATCAAGGAAGATCCGATCCGCATCCGCTCGATGGGGGCGTCGCCGAAGATCGCGCTGACCAAGATGTACGTCATATCCGGTGCCGTTGCCGGCGTCGGTGGCGCTCTGAACGCGATATCCACCCAGGTCGTTGGGCTCGACAGCCTCTCCTTCACCATGTCGGCCGAAAGCTTGGTCATGCTGGTGCTCGGCGGTACCGGCTCGCTCTTCGGTGCGCTCACGGGCACTGTCGTCTTCATGTTCTTCGAGGACGTCGTCTCGGCCGCCAATCCCTTCCACTGGCTGACGATGGTCGGCGTGCTGTTGATCGCCGTGGTGCTCTTCGCGCCGAAGGGCATCTATGGCACCGCGGCTGCGTTCTTCGCCCGCCGCAAGGAGGCACGGTAATGCAGCCGATCTTCGAAGTCCGCAATCTGAAGCGCGCCTTCGGTGGGCTTGCGGTCACCAATGACGTCAGCCTCAGCATGGCGCCGGGCGACCGGGTCGCGCTGATCGGGCCGAACGGTGCCGGCAAGACGACCTTCGTCAATCTCGTGACCGGCAATCTCAAGCCGGATTCAGGCGAGGTGCGCATCGACGGTGAGGCCGTGACCAGCGTCGACGCCATCGGCCGCGTGCGGCGCGGGCTTGTGCGCTCGTTCCAGGTGACGCGGCTTTTTGCCGACATGACGCCTTCCGAGCATGTCGCGCTCGCCGTCCTGCAACGCACGGGCCGCGCCGGTCGCCTGTTCGGCAATTTTCTCGGCATGCCCGATGTCATGGCCGAGGTGGAAGACCTTCTTGGCAAGCTTGGCCTTCGGGAACTAATGCACCGCAAGGTGAGCGAGATCGCTTATGGCCAGCAGCGCTTGCTGGAAATCGCGGTTGCGCTGGCGTTGAAACCGCGGGTGCTGCTGCTCGACGAGCCCGCCGCCGGCGTGCCGCAGAGCGACACCGGTCGCATCGAGCAGGCGCTCGCCGACCTGCCCGCCGATCTCGCCGTTTTGATGATCGAACACGACATGGATCTCGTCTTTCGCTTTGCCAAGCGCGTGGTCGTGCTGGCCGCCGGCGCGATCATCTTCGACGGTTCGCCGTCCGACGTGACGAAGGATCCGCGCGTGCGGGAAGCCTATCTGGGGAGCTATGCCAATGCCAGCCACGCCGCTTGAGGTGGAAAACCTGTCCGCCGGCTATGGGCCGACGCGGGTGCTCGAAGGCGTATCCTTTGCCGTTCCGGCGGGCGCCCGCCTTGCCGTGCTCGGCCGCAACGGCATGGGCAAGACGACGTTGCTTGCGACGCTTGCCGGCCAGACCCGCCGTTATGACGGGCGCATCCGCATGGGCGGGACGGATGTAACCGCGTTGCCGAGTGCTGCGCGCGCCATGCAGGGCCTCGGCTTCGTGCCGCAGGCGCGCTGCGTCTTCCCGACGTTGACCGTCGAGGAGAACCTCTTCGTCGGCCTCAAGAGCCGACCGAAAAGCGCGATCCAGGAAGCCTACGACATGTTTCCGCGTCTCTTCGAGCGTCGGCGCAATCTCGGCAGCCAGCTCTCTGGCGGCGAACAGCAGATGCTGTCGACGGCACGCTCCATCCTCGGTCGTCCGTCGATCCTGCTGCTCGACGAACCGCTCGAGGGCCTGGCGCCTGTCATCTGCGAAGAACTGATGAAGGCGTTTGCCGAACTGGCAAAGACCGGCGACATGACGATCGTGCTGGTCGAACAACGCATCCAGAGCGCGCTCGACTTTGCCGACCGGGTGATCGTGCTCGAACGGGGCCGGATCGCCTGGTCCGGAACGCCGGACGCGCTGGCGGGAGATCACGACGCCGTCGAACGGTTGCTCGGCGTCGGCGGGCTTCACTGACCGCGCGAGTGCTTCGCCGGTCACTTTCGCTCGTTCACTTGGGTTCCCGCCTTGACGTATCGAGGCGGGTGCGTTCCCTTTCGTAGTAGCGCGCGAGCGGCGGCAGGGCGCTCTTCAACTGGTCGAACACCACGTCATGCACCCGAAGCGTGGCGTCATACTTGGCCTGCACGAAGGCCTGATGGCGTTCGAGCGCTTCTTTCTTCGCGCCGACGGCGACCGTGAAGACCGGCGACACGGCGCTGCGGCCCTTGACGGTGATGCGATCGAGTTCGGCGACCGGGAACGTCGTCTCGACAAGACGCGCGGTCTCCTCACCGAGGAGCAGGGAGATGCCGTAGTCCTTCGATGCGCCTTCGAGGCGGGAGGCCAGATTGACGGCGTCGCCAAGCGCGGAATAGTCGAAGCGCTGGTGTGAGCCCATGTTGCCGACGACGCATTCGCCGGTATTGATGCCGATGCCGATCCTCAGGGTTTGGGCCGATCGGCGGTCCCGTTTCGCCTCATCTTCGAGTTCCCGGTTCACCCGTTCCAGCCGCGCAAGCATGTCGAGCGCCGCTCCGACGGCGTGCACGGCATGGTCGGGATCGTCGAGCGGCGCATTCCAGAAGGCCATCAGGCAATCGCCGATATATTTGTCGATGGTTCCGCCCTGTTCGAGCACGGCTTCTGAAAGCGGCGTCAGCAGCCGGTTGACCAGCGCCGTCAACCGCTCCGGATCCTCCTTCATTTCCTCGGCAATGGTCGTAAAGCCCCGGATGTCGCAAAAGAGGATTGACAGCGTGCGCCGTTCGCCGCCGAGCCTGAGGTGTGACGGGTCCTTCGCCAAACGCTCGACAAGGGCAGGGGAGAGGTACTGCTGGAAGGCGCGGGTGATTTCCCGGCGCTTCCTGCGCTCCTCCGCATAGTCGAGCCCGGCCTGGCCGGCAGTCACGGCAAGGAACGTAAGCCCAGGCCCAACCGGGGACAGGAAGACGTGGCCGAGGCGCATCGCGGCATAGCTGGCGGCGACGATGAGGCCGATGGCGACGGCGCCATAGGCAAGCGTGCGCCAGCCGGTCGTCCGCAGCACCGAAAAGGCCGCGAGCATCGCAGCCAGCGCTATGGCTACAACCACATAAGGTCTTGCAGCGCGCTTTACGAAAAGCTCATGGGCCAGATTGTCGTAGATGGTCGCCTGCATCTCGACGCCGGAAACGAGCTTGTTCGAATGTACGGTATCCGATGTGGTGAAGGCATCGGCCCCGCCTTCGGCGATCGATGGCGCATTCTGCAGGCTGAGGCCGACGAGCACGACGCGGTCCTCGAACATGCCTTCAGGCAGGAAATTGTCGGGGTCGAGCGCCTGGTAATAGGAAACGGTGGGATAGGTCCGCGCTGGTCCGAAAACCTGGATCAGCGCGTCCTTTGGCGGTGCGTGCGATTTTGCGCCGGCAATTGCCGCGAGCACTGCGGCAAAGCCGTCCGGATAGTCGGGAACGGCACGCAACGTTCCGTCGCCGCTGAGGCTGACGGAGGCGATCCCGGTCCAGGCGCCCTTTGCGATGAAGCGGGCGAGCGGCTCGGTGCGCACGAACTGGTCGGCCTGAGGCGTCTCCACCAGCGTCTGGTCGCCGGCAAGAACCACGTCCGCGCCGAGCGCCTTTTCCAACGCCTCGTCGTTGGCGGGATCGGCCGAAGGCTCGGCAAAAATCACGTCGATCCCGATCGCGCGGGCCCCGGCCTTGCGCAGCGCCTCGATGAGGCGCGCATGCAGCGCGCGCGGCCAGGGCCACTGGCGACCGATTTCGGCCATCGACGGTTCGTCGATGGCGACGATGATCGGGCTGTCCTCGGGGAGCGGCGGGCCGTCGATGGTCGACAGGTAGTCGAAGCTGCGCAACTCGTTCAGCCGCCAGGCATTGGTCAAAGTGGCCAGTGACAGCGCGATGGCGACGAAAACCGCAAGCGCGTGAAGCTTCAACCGCCGTTGCAGGAAACGGGGGCTGTCCCATCGTCCGGGCCGACCACTCGATGCCTGCACGGTGACGCGCTCCTCCATCAGAACCGCACTTTGATCGTGCCCTTGAACGTTCGTCCCCAGCCGGGCAGGCCATTGCCCAGTTCGAAATCTTCATCGAGCAGATTGAAGGCTGCCAGATCGACCTCGATCTGCTTGTCGAGCGGCTCCCACTGCAAGGCCGCGTCGAGTGTCCAGAAATCGTCGAGGTCTTTTCCACCACCGGGTCGCGCGCCGACATAGTTGGCAGCAACGGTCGTCTTGACGTTCGCCGTGCTGACCCAGGTCAGCGCCGCCTGGCCGGTGTTTTCCGGCACGAACAGCAGGTCGCCCGGCTGGTTGCCGGTGTGTTCCTTGACGTCGGCTTCCGTATGGGCTGCAGTCAGCGAGAGGCCGAAGCCGTGGCCGATGGCAAAGTTCGCCGTTGCGGCAACCCGGTCGAGCCCGACCTTGGCATAGGCAAGACTGGTGGTGGAAAGCGGAATGTCGAGCGCGAGTTGCCGCACTTCCTGATGCTGGTAGTCGAGTGCGGTGAAAAACCAGCTGTTCCACTCCGCGTCCCAACGCAATGCCAGCGTATCGGCATAGCCTTCGGCGCCGAAGCGCAACTGGTTCGGCTGCAGCCCGACGATGCCGATCGGCGCAAGGGTGGCGACGTCGAAATTGAGACCGTCGCGCATGGCGGCCGCGCGCAGCCAGTGCCCTTCAGCGGGCGCCCAGGCGATGCCGATTTTCGGCTCTAGCCTGACATCGCCATCGTTGACGCCTTCGATGTAGCGGGCAAAGAGGGCGCCTTCCGTCTTCAGGTCCGGCGTAATTTCGTAGATGGTGTCGATATAGGCCTTGGCGACGGTCTGTGTTGCGGACGTCGAACCGGATGCGATGACGGGCACATTGCTGCTGCCGGTGCTGACGCCCAGCGGATCGAAAATGTCGAACGACTGCGATGACCTGACGACACCGCCTTCGATGCCGTAGCGCCAGGTGAAATCGCCGTCGCCGTAAAGGTGATTGACGGCGGCGATATAGGTTCGCTGCTTGTCCTCGCTTCGGCTGGTGGCAATATCTGGAAAGCGCGGGTCCGTGAGCCTCACCCGCTCGTTTTCCGTGGTGGACTGATCGGAGAGGAAGAACGCCGCATTGGCGATGTTGCGGTAGCCGAAGGTGTGGCTCCAGGCCACGCCCGAGAGCAGTCGCGAGGAATCGTCGTCGCTCAGCCCGTCGAGCTTTAAAGGGGCGGCGCGGGGATCCGGGATGTCGAAAATACTGCGTTTGTCGTCGAGATCGCCGTAGTTGGCATAGGCGACGACCCTGTCATCCGGCGTCGGCGTGGCCGTCACGTAACCATTGCCGCCAAGCAGGCGCGCTTCCCGCTCGATCGCCAGCCCATTGCCGATATCGATGGTATCGCGGGGTTTCTCCCAATGGACATTGCCGTAGACGCTGATCGGGAAGGGCGAGAACGTCAGCCCGCGCAGTTCCGCTTCGCCGATCCCGCCCTCATGGTCGCTGTCGGCGATGATACCGCCCGCGACCGCGGCCTCGAAGAACGGCCGCTGGACGAGGTTCGCCGTGCGCTCGCGGCTTGCCAGCATATGCGGCTCGATCAGCAGCCCCTGGAAGAAGGCGGAGAAGCTCTGCGGATTGGCGGTGTTGACGACCGGGCTGCCGTCGAAATCATAGGTGTTGAACAGTGGATTGACGCTGCCGCGGATCGCCTGGTCGACATAGCTCGACCCGGTGAACGGATCGAAGACCACATCGCCGTAATATTGCCCCCAGGCGTTCAGCCCCTGCAGGCGGAAGGCGTCGTTGAGCGTCGATCCGGCATCCTGATTGGCGCCGAGCGCCGCGCTTTCGCCGCCGCGCGCCCGGGTGCGCCGCATGATTTCTTGCGCATAGCGGATCGCCGCATCGGAATCGTATTCGTCGATCGCAATCGCGGTGCGCACGGTTGAGACAACGGGATCGTTCGGGTCGAGCCGGTCGGCATTGTCGAGAGCCTGCGCCGCCGGGATACGGTCGCCCTTTTCATAGTGCGCCGCCGACAGCAGCAACTGCGCGTTTGAATAGGCCGGGTTGGCCGTCGAACCGGCCAAGAGGTCGTCGAGCGCCTTGTCCAGGTCGCCGTCCTGCAAATGGTATCGGCCGCGCGCGACGAGCACGAGGTCGAAGGAGGGGTCGATCGCGAGCGCGGCATCGATCTCGCGCTTTGCTTCCGCAAGCCGCATTTCGTCCAGGTATTGATAGGCCAGGTTGGCGTGGTAGAGCGGATCGGCCGGATCGAGTTCCACGGCCTTCCGGAATGCTCTCTCGGCGCCACGATTGTCGCCCCGCTCGCTTTTTGCCAGACCCACCCAGTTCCAGAGGGACGGGTCGCCCGGCGTGATTTCCAGGGCCCGCTCGAGATCCGCCAGCGCGCCCTCCCGGTCGTTTTCAATGAGCAAACGATACTTGGCGCGCGATTCCAGCGCGGTCGGATCATCAGGATCGTTCGCAAGCGCCTTTTCGATGCCGGCGCGCGTTTCGTCTCGATCGTCGAGCAGCATCGCGAATTGAGCGCGGGCCGCCGGAAGGAACGGATCGTCCGGATATCGCCGTTCCGCCTTCTTGATCGTGTCGATCGCTGCTCGAATGTCGGTGCGGAAGCCCGCGGTCCAGGCGGCAGCGAAGGCGCCATAGGCACCCGTTGCCTGAGACGGCGGCTCCTCGATCCGGTCCGGGTCAGCGAGAGCGCGTGCAAAATAGCCGCCGAAGGCCGCTACGGAGCGGCGGTCGGCGTCAAGCCCCGGGGCTGCCTTTTCGAAGAGCTGTGCCGCATCGCCGTAGCGGTTTTCGGAGCCGGCAATCAGCGCTTCGACGAGATAGGCGCGCGCGGCTTGAGACCGGTTGAGGCCGAGGCGTCGGGCCTGTTGAAGGGCGGCCGTGGCCTGGGACCGCCCGTCGAACCGCAGCTGGATTTCGGCCAGCGTCAGCCAGTCTTCGGCCGAGCGCGACGCTTCCGGCCGGGCTTCGATCCGGTCGCGCGCATTGCGCATGTCGCGCACCTTGAGCGGGGTTGACGGCATCAGGGCAAAGGCGTCGCGCAAGGACAGATGGAAAAGCATCTGTTCGCGGTCCTTCGGCGTCACGATCACGATCTTGGTCGGCGCCTTCCCGATCGCGGCAACGGCGCCTTCGCCCTGCTTCACCGTGACGCTGCCGAGGTCGTTGCTGAACTCGACCACGCCCTCGAGCACGGTCAGCGAAGTCGTGTCGCCCGCGACCGTCAGCGTCCAGTCGGTACCGCGTATGGCGGCCGTTGCCGCCGGCGTGTCGATCGTCAGGCCCTGGCCACCCCGTTCCGCTCGCGCCCAGATCGTGCCCGACTGCAGTTCGAGACTGGTATCGCTGCCCGCGCCCGTATTCGTACCCATGCGCTTGACGCGCAGCGCCGTGTTGCGGCCGAGCCGGATCTGGGTGTGGTCGGAGAAAAGCACCGCCAGCGCCCCGGTCGCATTGGTGCGCAGGATATCGCCGGACAAAAGGTCCTGTGCGAGATCGACGAAGCGCCAGGTCGAAACGTCGACGAAGCGAACCTCCTCGCCGGATTTGCGGGCAATCACCGATCCGGCGACGGGCGGTGTTCTTTGAACCGGCTCTGCCATGCTTGCGCCTGGACAGAGGATTGCCACTGTCGCAAGCAGTCCCCGAAGCCGTTGCCGCCCCATCTTCGTTCCCGTCTCCGCCCCACCGTGATTCAGTGAATTTCGATCAGGGTAAAGTCAATAGAATTCGAATATTCTTAATTAAGCTCAGGTTGATGCGCCTCTCCTCAGAGGCAGAGCTGCAACACTGGGCGCGGAACGAGCGAGCACGGCCTGCATTCTCATTGGCGGCGGGAAATTGGCAGGAGAGGTTTGTCTAAAATACAATATTCGAAAAGGCGATTTTAGAAATATATTTTCTTGTAATGGTTGTGCACTCCATGGCTGCATCGGCGCGCGCCATGCCAGCGGTGGCGGAACCAAATATAATGAGGAGAGAGTTTGTGTTTGCGATCAAAGGCATTGGAAAGATGATCACCTCGATTGGAGGGAGCATGCCGAAGCCCCCGATTTCTTCATTTTCGCCGACGAATTTGACGTCGCTGAACCCGCTGTCGAAAGCGCTCTCGGCCTCGCTCGGTGGGGTCGGTCCGCTGGCGACGACGCCAGGCCTGATTTCCAGGTTTTCCAGTCTGGACCTGGCGGGAAACAAGGCGTTGGCCGCAAATCCGGCGCTCCGCGACGCCCTTCTCGGGCTGCAAAAGCAGACTGCAGCGGGTAGCGCAAAGGCCGTTACCAACGCCTATTCGAAGTTCTGATAAGGATACGCTGTCGCGCGAGCCCCGCTGGGGCTCGCTTCCCGTGCTGCCCTTGATTCAAGGGAGGAGAGAGCGACCCTTGCGGGCCCGATAGGGGACGTCGCCGCGGCGGCGCCTCAAACCGAAGACTTTACCCGTTCCCAGGCGTTGGTGAGATGGCGGCAGAGAACCTCCGAGAGCCGGTCCTTGTCGCGTGCTTCGAGCGCGAGGATCATCTCGTCGTGCTCGCCAACGGAGGCGGCCCATTTCTCCGGGCCTTCGTGGCCGATGAAGCGAATGCGCTTCAGGCGTGTCTGCAGCACGCCGTGCATATCCGCGAGCGGCGCATTGTCCGAGAGCTGGACGATCGCCGAGTGGATCTGCTGATTGAGCTTGTAATACTGTAGCCGCTCGCCGGCCTTGTAGCGGCGGACCATCTCGTCGTGCAGGGCCCGCACTTCGGCGATGCCGGCGTCGCTCGCAGCGTCACAGGCAAGCCGGCCGGCCAGCTCTTCGAGCGTGCGCAGCACGGTCAGCATGTCGCGGATATCCTTGCCGCTGAAACGCTTGACGACAGCACCTCTGCTCGGCACCAGCTCCACCAGCCCCTCGCTTGCCAAATACTTGATGGCTTCGCGCAGCGGCGTGCGCGAGACGCCGAGCTGCTCGCCGAGTTGACCTTCATGCAGACGCGTGCCGGGCGAGAGATCACCCTCGATGATCATGTCGCGCAGATGCGTGACCAGCGTGTCGTGCAGCGCAGTGCGTCGGATCGGGCCGGGGCCGCCCTCGGGGCGTTTCTCCAGAGAGGTAATTTCGTTCATCGTTTCGCTTCTGCATCTGGCGACTGAAGTGTCGGCCGTCTGTTCCCGTTCGCGCCAATTGAATCAGCGCTGTCTCATTAAAGCATGGAGACGGGCTCTGATATCGTCAACAGAAAATGCTGCATACAGAATACAAAAGACTTGATGCAGAATTTTGAATAACGTATGACGGCTTTCGAAAGAATGAAGTGGAGGACATCTCTCATGACGACCAACGGTGTAGCCGCTACCGGCGCGCGTCCTGTCATCGCGCTCGCTATGGGCGATCCGGCCGGCATCAGCCCGGAACTCACGGCAAAGCTGCTGGCGCTTTCCGATATTCGCGAGGCTGCCCACATCATCACGATCGGCGATCGCCGCATCCTCGATGAAGGCGCGCGCATTGCCGGCGTTACACTCGACCTCGCGTCCTCGACCTTGGAAGGCCTCGATGCCGCCGGAACCGAGCGGCATGTTTTCGTCGATCTCGGTCATCTCGATCCGGCCGACGTCGTTCGCGGCGAGGCGACGCTTGCGGGCGGCACCTTTGCGACCCGCAACTTCCGCGCAGCGCTCGAGCTGGCGCATGCCGGGAAGGCGGAGGCGGTGTGCTTCACGCCCTTCAACAAGAAGGCGATGCGCTTTGCCTATCCGGGCTACGACGACGAGATCCGTTTCGTTTCCGACGTCCTGAGCTTCACCGGCAAGATCCGTGAATTCAACGTTCTCGAGAAGGTCTGGAACGCCCGCGTCACCTCGCACATCCCGATCAAGGAAGTGGCCGACAATCTTTCGGTCGAGGCGATCCTTGCCGAGCTCGAACTGACCCAGAACTGCCTCAAGGAAGCAGGCTACAGCGAGGCGAAGATCGCTGTTGCCGGTCTCAACCCGCACGCCGGAGACGGCGGCAGCTTCGGCATGGAAGAGATCGACATCATCGAGCCTGCGGTCGAAAAGGCCAAGGCGCTCGGCTTCAACGTCGATGGCCCGTTCCCGGCCGACACGGTCTTCGGCCGTGCGCTGAAGGAAGGCTACAACGCCGTCATGACCATGTACCACGACCAGGGTCAGATCGCGATGAAGCTGATCGGCTTCGACAAGGGCGTGACCATGATGGGCGGCCTGCCGTTCCCGCTGTGCACGCCGGCTCACGGCACTGCCTACGACATCGCCGGCAAGGGCATTGCCGACGTCGGCGCCAGCCGCGAAGCGCTGCTTCTGGCCGTGCGCATGGCGAAGAAAAAGGCGGCTCTCAAGGCTGCTGCCTGATTTCGCACGCTTTCAAGCAATAACGGCGCAGGAGGAGGTCTTGCGCCGCAGAACCACAAAAACGGGAGGACCCGCATGAAGAATACCGTATCCATCGCATGCATCATGGCAGCCGTTTTCGGCGTTGCCGCTCCGGCCGCCGCTTTCGAGCCCGACCGTCCGGTTGAATTCGTCGTCACCGCCGGCCCCGGCGGCGGCACCGACATCTTTGCCCGCACGATCCAGGCGATCATCGGCAAGTACGAGCTGATGAAGGCTCCGGTCGTTGTCACCAACAAGGGCAGCGCCGGCGGCGCCGAAGGCTTCGTCTACACGGCGACCAGCAAGGGCGATGCCTACAAGCTCACCTTCGGCACGAACAACGCCTATCTCCTGCCGGTCCGCGCCAAGGTTCCCTACAAGATCGAAGACCTGACCCCGGTTGCAGCGCTTGCCTCCGACGAGTTCATTCTCTGGGTCAACGGCAAGGCGTCCTACAACACAGCAGCCGACTTTGCCGCCAAGGCGAAGGAAGGCGGCCTGAAGATCGGCGGCAGTCAGTCGAAGGACGTCGACCAGATCTTGACCTCGATGATCAACGAGGCGACCGGCGCGACGATCAACTACATCCCGTTCAAGAGCGGCGGCGAAGCAGCCGTCCAGCTCGCCGGCGAGCACCTCGACGCCAACGTCAACAACCCGAGCGAAAACCTCGGTCAGTGGCAGGCCGGCATGGTCAAGCCGCTTTGCGTCTTCAAGAGCGTCAAGCTCACCAACGACGCCAAGGTTGCTGGCGACAAGGGCTGGAGCGACATTCCGACCTGCAAGGAATCGGGCATCGCCATCGACAACTACTCCATGCCGCGCACCGTCTGGCTGCCGGCTGGCGTTGACCAGGATGTGGTCAAGTTCTATGCCGACCTGATGCGCAAGGTTTCGGAAACGCCGGAATGGGCGAAGTACCTGACCGACACGTCGCAGTCGCCCGCCTACATCGCCGGCGACGACTTCAAGGCCGCCATCGAGATGGACGGCGCTGCTGTCGGCGAAGTGCTGAAGCGCGAAGGTTGGCTCGCCAACTAACAGGCGACGATCGGGACGGGTGCCATCCGGCGCCCGTCATTCGCTTTGAAAGGTCACGATCATGAGCGAGAACGGTGCGAATGGGGTCTCCCGCTTCGCGGTTGAGCTTGGTGTTGCCGCGCTGACCGGCGCCTTCGGTGCTGCGGTCTGCTACGGATCTCTCGATATCGGCGCGGGCTGGACGGAATTCGGTCCCGAAGCCGGTTATTTTCCCTTCTATGTCGGCCTTCTGATCCTTCTCGGAAGCGTCGCCAATGCGATCCACGCCCTCGTGAAACATCGCGGGTCCGGCGAGATCTTCATCGACGGGCACCGCGCCAAGGTGGTGACGTCGTTCCTGCTGCCGCTGGTCGCCTTTGCCGGCGTATCCGCCTGGCTCGGCCTCTATGTCGGCACGGCGCTCTATATCGCCGGAACGATGCTCTTCCAGGGGCGCTACAAATGGTGGATCGCGTTGCCGTCGGGTATCGCCGTTTCGCTGTTTTTCTTCATCATTTTCGAGTTCGGTTTCAAGGTTCCGCTGCTCAAGGGACCGATCGAGGCCTGGTTCGGGATCTATTGATCCCGACCGCCCAAGGGCATGTCGCGCAAGCGCGCACGGCGCTCTTGCGCTAACGAAAAGCAAAAAAATCAAAGACTTAAGGCGCAGGGAGCGGACCTCAAGGATCGTGACGCGCTTTAAGCCCCGGGAGGAATGACATGGAAAATATCGGTCTTCTGATCGATGGCTTCGGCCACATCCTCAGCTGGAACCATATCCTGCTGATGATGATCGGCGTCACGCTCGGCATTCTGGTCGGCGTGCTGCCCGGCCTCGGCGCGCCGAACGGCGTTTCGCTGCTTTTGCCGCTGACGTTCTCGATGGATCCCATCTCCGCCATCATCCTGCTCTCCTGCATGTACTGGGGCGCACTCTTCGGCGGATCGACCACATCGATCCTGTTCAACATTCCCGGCGAACCCTCGTCGGTGGCGACCACGTTCGACGGCTACCCGATGGCCAAGGCCGGGCAGGCGAGCCGGGCTCTGACGCTCGCCTTCGTTTCCGCCGGCATCGGTGCACTCGCCGGCGTCGTGATGATCACGCTGCTTTCCGGTTGGGTCGCGAACTTCGCGCTGCGGTTTTCGTCGCCGGAATATTTCGCGGTCTATTTCCTGGCCTTTGCAAGCTTCATCTCGATGGGCGCGCAATCACCCTTCAAGACGCTCGTCTCGATGATGCTCGGTTTTGCGCTTGCCTCCGTCGGCATGGACACGATCTCGGGCGACCTGCGCCTGACCTTCGATATCCCAAGCCTGATCAAGGGCGTCAGCTTCCTGATCGCGGTCATGGGTCTCTTCGGCATCGGCGAACTGCTGCTGACGACGGAAGAAGGCCTGCGCTTCGAAGGCATCAAGGCGCGCGTCAAGCTCGTCGAGATCGGCCGCACGCTGGTCGAGATCCCGCGCTACTGGTTCACGATCCTTCGCTCGACGATCATCGGCATCTGGATGGGCATCACGCCTGCCGGCCCGACCGCCGCGTCCTTCATGAGCTACGGCGTTGCCCGCCGCTCGGCCCGTGACAAGTCGAAGTTCGGCAAGGGCGACCCGCGCGGCGTCGTCGCACCCGAGACCGCCGACCACTCGGCCGGCACCTCGGCGCTGCTACCGATGCTGGCGCTCGGCGTTCCCGGCTCGGCAACGGCTGCCGTCATGATGGGCGGCCTGATGATCTGGGGTCTGACCCCCGGCCCGATGCTCTTTACCGAGCGGCCGGACTTCGTCTGGGGCCTGATCGCGTCCATGTATCTCGGCAACGTCGTCGCCGTCTTCCTGGTGATCGCCACCGTGCCGCTCTACGCCTCGATCCTGCGCGTGCCCTTTGCGATCATCGGCCCGATCATCGTCGCCGTCATCTTCTCCGGCGCTTATCAGGTGGCGAATTCGGTCTCCGACATCTTCATGGTCATCGGCTTCGGCGTGCTCGGCTATGTCTTCAAGAAGCTCGACTACCCGCTGGCGCCGCTGGTTCTGGCCATGGTGCTCGGCGACAAGGCCGAGGACGCCTTCCGCCAGTCGATGCTTCTATCCGGCGGCACCCTGAACATCTTCTGGTCAAACCCGCTGGTTTCCTCTCTGATGGCGCTTGCTCTTGCCCTTCTGCTGTCGCCGCTTGTCTTCGGGCTGATCGGCCTGGTCCGCAAGCGCAAGCAAGATGCGGCCACGCCGCATGGCGACGGCAGCGCGGCGGCTTGACGGAGCCGCCGCACCCCAAACGAGCGCATCGGAAAAACGCGGCGCGGGCCCCTTCGGGACTGCGTCGCAAGAATGAGTGAGGAAAACCATGGCGAACCCATCGCGCAAATGGACCCGTGAAACCTGGCCGATCGCGGCCGCAATGATCCAGTATCCGAACGTGCTTGCCGATGGCAGCTCCGTTCAGGATCAGTCAGTCGAACAATGGGCAGAAACGCTCGCCGATGTCGTCGACGCCGGCTTCACCGAGCTTGACCCGACCGACAGCTGGATCCGGCTCGCCGATCTGTCGGCCTCGCGCCGGGATGACTTCGTCAAGCTGACGCGAGACCTCGGCCTTTCCATGCCGGCGATCTCGACGGCGCGTCGTAGCGTCATCGATCCGGAACATGGCGACGAATATCTCGCCTATGGGCATCGTGTCATCGACACGGCTGCGGCGATCGGCGCGGGCTCGGTCTCCTTCGGCTTCTTCGGACCTTTGACCGACGCCCAGAAGAAGGCGCTCTGGTTCTGGACCGTCGATGGCGTCAAGAACCCGGAAGATCCGGCAATCTGGAGACAAGCGGTTCAGCGCATCCGCGAACTCGGTCGCCATGCCGAGGAACTCGGCATCGAGCTCGCGCTCGAAATGTACGAGGACACCTATATCGGCTCGGCCGATAGCGCTGTGCGCTTCGTCACCGATGTCGGCCTTTCGAACGTCGGCATCAATGCCGACCTCGGCAATCTCGTGCGCCTTCACCGTCCGGTGGAGCACTGGCAGCCGATGATGGCCAAGGTTGCACCCTTTGCCAAATACTGGCACGTCAAGAACTACTACCGTACCGAGGATGAGACCTCGGGCTTGGTAGTTACTCATCCGGCGCCGCTGGAATTCGGCGTCATCAACTATCGGGCGGCGATTCGCATGGCCTTGGCGCATGGCTTCGACAGCCCGTTCCTCTGCGAGCATTACGGTGGCGACGGGCTCTCCGTCAGCGCCGCCAATCGGGACTATCTGAGGCGTATTCTGCCTCGCGACTAAGGGAAGAGACGCGATGACCACAATCTTTGACGCACCGGAAGAATTTGCGACGACCGCGCTTGCCGGATTCAGCTCGATCTACGCGCGCAACGTCCGTCTCGTGAAGGGCGGGGTCGTGCGCTCGACCAAGGTGCCGAAGGGCAAGGTCGCCGTCGTCGTTGGCGGCGGCTCCGGCCACTATCCGGCCTTTGCCGGCTACGTCGGCCCAGGCATGGCGGATGCGGCCGTGGCCGGCGATGTCTTTGCCTCGCCGTCAACCGCGGCCGTTGCCCGCGTCTGCCGGGTGGCCGACCAGGGCGGCGGCGTGTTGCTTGGCTTCGGCAACTATGCCGGCGACGTCTTGAATTTCGGCGTTGCCGCCGAGCGCCTGCGGGCCGAAGGCATCGACGTGCGCATCGTGCCGGTGACGGATGACGTCGCCAGCGCGTCGGCTGAAACGCCGGCCAAGCGCCGCGGCATCGCCGGCGACCTCGTGGTCTTCAAGGTTGCTGGGGCTGCTGCCGAAGCGGGCCTCAATCTCGATGAGGTCGAGCGCGTCACCCGTCTTGCCAACGACCGCACCGTCTCCTTCGGCGTTGCTTTCGGTGGCTGCACGCTTCCGGGCGCGAAGGGACCGCTCTTCACCGTGCCGAAGGGCGAGATGGCGCTTGGTCTTGGTATCCACGGCGAACCGGGCATCCGCGAAGAGAAGATGGTTTCGGCGACAGAATTCGCCAAGCTGCTCGTCGGCAAGCTGCTTGCCGAGCGGCCGGCCGACGTGAGCAAGGTCGCACCGCTTCTGAACGGCCTCGGCTCGACCAAATATGAAGAACTCTTCGTGCTTTGGGTCGCGATCGAAAAGGAACTGAAGGCGGCCGGCCTCGAGATCGTCGATCCGGAATGCGGCGAATTCGTCACCAGCCTCGACATGCAGGGTTGCTCGCTGACGCTGATGTGGCTGAACGACGAGCTCGAGACCTACTGGCGCGCTGCCTGCGATGCGCCGGCGCTGCGCAAGGGCGCAATCATCGCCACGGAGCCCGCGACCGACACGCTCAAGGATGATGACGAAGCGATCTCCTTCGCGCCGGCTTCCGAGGCTTCCCGTCAGAGCGGCGTGTGCATTGCGCGGCTGATCGGCGAAATGGGCGAAGCGCTGAAGCAGGCGGAAGACGAACTCGGTCGCATCGACGCCTTTGCCGGTGACGGCGACCACGGACAGGGTATGCGCCGCGGTTCGGCGGCGGCGGACGAAGCGGCAAAGGCCGCTGTGGCTGCCGGCGCAGGTGCCGCCAGCGTGCTGGCGGTGGCGGGCGATGCCTGGGCGGACCGGGC
>NZ_JTLA01000004.1:0-45548 GCF_000799055.1 Ensifer sp. ZNC0028 | reverse complement strand
GATATCGGCAGGCGCCAGTGGCCCGCCATACTTGCGCGCGAGATAGAGATTGTTGGCAAGCGATTCCGTCAGCACCACGCCGTCATCCTCGATCGCGGGGATCAGCCCCATCGGGTTGACGGCAAGGAAAGCGGGCGACTTGGTGTTGATCGGCGCATCGGTAGCCAGAGGATCGGCGACACGGCGCGCCTGGATGACCGGCACCGATTGGAAAGGGATGCCGAGCTCCCGCGCCATCCAGTAGTTGCGCGATGCGCGCGAGCGATAGACCCCATAGATCGTCAGCATGTCGATTTCCTCCCGTCCTGCGTTGTCGTCTGTCTTAGGCAAGCGCCGGGGGCGACGGAAGCGGGCGGCGCTGATAGCACACATGAAATCTTTTGATTCGCCGTGCGGCGCTTTGCCGGCTTGCCTTTGCGGCCGCGGATCTTTAGCTGTCGCTGGTCGGTTTGGGGATAGATTTGACAGGTTTTTTGGGGGATCGGTTGACGAACTTGGCGGCGCGCATGCTTTGCGCGCTGGTTCTCGTCGTTTCGGCCTTGATCCAGCAGCCGGCCGCCGCCATGCCGCGGTCGCCGGATGCAATTGCCTACGTGCTCCCCGATGGCAGCCTTGCCGATCTTTGCCTCTCGGGCCACGACGACCCCGATGGAAAAGGCGGCGCGAAGGGGCATGGATGCCAGTCCTGCTGCCTGGTTGCGCCCGCCGACCTGCCTGCGCCTTACCCGGTCGCCTTGCCGTCACAAGCCCGGACGGCTCCACTTTCCGCTCCGGCCAGCGATTTCGGCTTCGTTCGCTCGGTGCTATTGACCGGAGCCGGGCCAAGGGCGCCACCAACGGTTTTCTCCGCCTGATACGCGCTTGAACGACAGCTGATCGGCCCATGGGCGTCACTCTTCGACGCGCGTTGCCATGATCGGCAGTCGTACCGATCACCAAGAGGCGAAGCCGTGCAAACGGTCCTTCCCGGAGAAAACCATGACAACCGCATCCTTCACCAGTGCCGTGGAAAGCCCCGCGGCCACAGAGCGCGGCATCTCGCTCTACCGTGCCATCTGGCGCTGGCACTTCTTTGCCGGCCTGCTCGTCATCCCCTTCATGATCAGCCTGGCGCTGACCGGTGGGCTTTATCTCTTCAACGACGAGATCGACGATACCGTCTTTGCCTATCGCAACGTCGTGCCCACGGGCACGGAGCGGATGTCACCCTCCGCAGTCGTCGCCACCGCCGTCGAGTCCGTGCCCGGCAGCGCGCCCGTCTCCTATCGCACACCGGCGGGTGCGGATCGTTCCGCACGGGTCACAGTCGGCATCGGCAAGGCCCGCATGCTGGTCTTCGTCGACCCCTATACCGGCGCCATTCTCGACCGGGTCGCGCCATCGGAGGAATTCAACCAGGTGGTCGAGGACCTGCACAGCCTCGACTATTTCGGCAAGTCGGTCGAAACGATAATCGAGATTGTCGCGGGCTTTGCCATCCTGTTGGTCTTCACCGGCATCTATCTCTGGTGGCCGCGCCAGCAGACCGGCGGTGTTCTGACCGTGCGCGGCACACCGGCGCGCCGCGTCTTCTGGCGCGATCTCCATGCCGTGACCGGTATCGGGGCCGGCCTGCTGATCGTCTTTCTCGCCTTTTCGGGGCTTTTGTGGTCGGGCTATTGGGGGGCGACGGTCAACGGCAAGCTGACGGCGATGGGGCTCGGTTATCCGGCAGCGCTGTGGGATGAGGTTCCGACCTCCAGCAAGGTGTCGACCGACGTGCTGCCCAAGGCCAATTGGCTGATGGAGAACGCGCCGGTTCCGGCCTCCAGCGGTGGTACGGGTGAGCCGGTCGGGATCGATCGCGCCGTCGCCATCGCGGATGCTGCCGGCATGCTGCCCGGCTACGAACTGGCGATCCCGCTCGACGAGACCGGCGTCTATACGGCGGCGATCTTTCCCGCCGACCTTGCCCGGGAGCGCACGATCCATATCGATCAATATTCCGGCAAGCCGCTCGTCGACATCTCCTTTGGCGATTACCCGGCGCTCGGCAAGGCGATCGAGTGGAGCATCAACGTGCACAAGGGGCAGGAATGGGGACGTTTCAACCAGCTGCTGATGCTGGCCGCCTGCATTTCCATCGTGCTGGTTTCCCTTTCCGCCGTCGTCATGTGGTGGAAGCGCCGCCCGGCAGGACGCATCGGCGTGCCCCCGATGCCGCCGCAGCGCAGCGTCTATGTGGGATTGTGGCTCATGGCGATTGCTTTCGGGTTGGCGTTTCCGTTGACCGGCATTGCGATCGTCGTCATGGTGATCGCCGATCAATTGCTGATGCGCGTTGCGACGGTGCGCCGGCGGCTGTCCTGAACGAACAGCAAGGGGTGGCGTCGTCCGCCCCTTCTATCGCCCGCTGCAACTTGGTCGTTGCAACCTCTACACGATTTTTCTACAGTTATTTAGGAAGGGCTAACTCTTGCTCGTCTAACGTGAAGTGGGGAAAGATCGACCAGCGACGCGACGAAGAGCGTCGGGAGGCCTTGCTTGGCGAAGAACACGTCCCGCAATCCGCGATATGCCGCTCTCAATGCTGGCGGCAACGAGGAAACGCGCCGCCTGATCGATGCCAGCAATCGGCTGGCCGAAGAGGTCGCGCGCATCTTTCCGAGCGAACCCGACATCGCCGACCGCCACTACTGGTTGGAGACGATGATCAACCATGTGCCCGACTACATCTACGCCAAGGATGTAGAGGGGCGGTTCCTGATCGCCAACCAGGTGACGGTTGCCGACAACGGGCTCGAAGCCTTGAAGGATATCGTCGGCAAGACCGATTTCGATCTCCATCCGCCGCAGATGGCCAAGGCGATCGCCGACATCGAGCGTCGAGTCATCGAAACCGGCGAGCCGATCTTCGGCATCGAGGAGCGGGCCATCGTCAGCAAGGGCCGCGATCGCTGGCTGATGACCTCCAAGGTGCCGCTGCGCAACAAGAGCGGCAAGATCGTCGGCATCGTCGGCGTCTCGCGTGACATCTCCGACCGCAAGGCGGCCGAGCGGCTGCTGGAAGGGCAGGCGCGCCTGCTGGAAATGATCGCCAATGGCCGGCCGCTCGACGCCTTCTTCCGCGACATGATCCTGTTGATCGAAGCCCTGATGCCGGGCATCAAGGGCTCGGTGCTGCTGCTGTCGGCCGATGGCCGCTATCTCTTCCACGGCGCAGCGCCAAGCCTCGACGAGGCCTATTGCGCGACCATCCACGGCGTCGAGATCGGTCCGCGCATGGGCTCCTGCGGCACGGCCGCCTGGCGCGGCGAGCAGGTGATCGTCTCGGATATTATGATCGATCCGCTCTGGGACGATTATCGCGAACTGGTGGTTCCGTACGGTTTCCGCGCCTGCTGGTCGACCCCGATCCATTCGCGCGAACGCAAGGTGCTCGGCACCTTTGCGCTGTACTCCGAATCGGTCGGCGTGCCCGACGACGGGCAAAAGGAGCTGATCGCAATGGCGGCGCATCTCGCCGGCATCGCGATCGAGCGCAAGCAGGCGGAAGATCGCATCAGCTTCATGGCGCACCACGACGCGCTGACCGGTCTGCCGAACCGTGCGCTGTTCGAGGAGCAGGTCGCCGAGGCGCTGGAAGCCTTGCGCGGCAGCGGCCAGTGGGCCGTGCTGGCCTTCCTCGATCTCGACAATTTCAAGCTGGTCAACGACACGCTCGGCCATGCCGCCGGCGACGAACTCCTGAAGGTCACGGCGTCGCGCATGCGGGCTTCTGTGCGCAAGTCCGACATGGTCGTGCGGGTCGGCGGCGATGAGTTCATCCTGCTTTTGAACGGGCTTCCCTGCGAACGCGACATCGTGCTGGCTCGGCTCGAGGATATCCGGCGGGCGATCGCAGCGCCGATGCAGATCGAGGGCCGCAGCCTGCAGGTCACCTGCAGCATGGGGGTCGCCTGTTTTCCCAATCAGGGCAAGACGGTCGGCGAACTACTCGCCAATGCCGACATGGCGATGTACCGGGCCAAGGAGCTCGGCCGCAACAACCTGCAGGTCTTTACCGAAGAGATGGCCGCCAAGGCCCATGAGAAGCTCAAGCAGCAGGAAGAACTGCGCCAGGCGCTCGCGCGGGAAGAGTTTTTCCTGCAGTTCCAGCCGCAGATGAATCTGGCGAATGGCCGCGTGTTCGCCGCCGAAGCCTTGCTGCGCTGGCGTCACCCCGAGCGTGGCACGGTCTCGCCGGCGGCCTTCATTCCGCTCGCCGAGGAAACCGGGCTGATCGTTCCGATCGGTGACTGGGTGCTGCGCGCCGCCTGTCGTCAGGCCAGGGCCTGGCAGGATGCCGGCCTGCCGCAGTTGATCATCAGCGTCAACGTTTCGGCGCGCCAGTTCCGCGAGCGCAACTGGGCCGCCCACGTGGCTGCAATTCTCGCAGAGACCGGGCTTGACCCGTTCTGCCTCGAACTGGAACTGACCGAGAGCCTGATCATGCAGGACGTCCCGGGCGCGATCGCCACCATGCACGAGCTGCAGGCGATCGGAGTGCATCTGGCGATCGATGATTTCGGCACCGGCTATTCGAGCCTCAGCGCGCTGAAGCGCTTTCCGGTGCGCCGCCTGAAGATCGACCGGTCCTTCGTCGCTGACATCCCGACGGATCTCGACGACAACGCCATCACCGCCGCGATCATTTCGCTCGCCCGGAACCTCGGCCTGCGTGTCATCGCAGAGGGTGTGGAAAACCAGGCCCAGGTCGAATTTCTCCGCCAGAGCGGTTGCGACGAGATCCAGGGCTACTTCTTCAGCCGGCCGCTCTCGGCTCCGGATTTCGAGGCGCTCATGCTTCAGCCCCGGTTCAGTATCCACAGCGTTTGAGCCCTGCCGCCCGCGACGCAAGCCTCGTTCCAGCCGTAAATGCAAGCATCGCCCCAATCCGTGGGGGCTGTGCGTAGCATTTCGTTAAGCAAATTCATGCAGCACTCCTCATGCCGCACTCAAGCCCCCAGAGTTCGATGTCCTCTTCAGTCCTTTTCTCCCGTCGCCAGTTTCTTCGCACGTCCGGCGTGGCACTCGCCTCCGCCGGTCTTGCAAGCTGCACTTCGTCGATGAACACGGATGTCTTTCGCTATGAGACGGCCCCGGTGTTCCGCAATCCAGCGGTCGAGGGACGTTTTACCGATCCGCGCGCCGAAGGCATCTATGAAAGGCAGGATGGCCCAGGGCCGGTTCCGACCGGTCTGCCGCCGCAGGGCCTCTATGTCTCGGACATCTATGCCTCGGTGAGCGACAGCGGCTATCAGGTGCCGGAGGTGCCGTTCCGTCAGATCGACGCGCGCTTCTATCGCCAGGAGGTCAGCGACCCCTTCGGCGAGCAGCCGGGCACGATCGTCGTCGATACCGGCGACCGTTACCTCTACCTGATCCAGCCGGGCGGCCGGGCGCTGCGTTACGGCGTCGGCCTCGGTCGCGAGGGTTTCGCCTGGTCCGGCCGCGGCGTCATCCAATGGAAACAGAAGTGGCCGCGCTGGACCCCGCCCGACAGCATGGTCGCGCGTCAGCCGCAGCTGAAACCCTATTCGGCCAAGAACGGCGGTATGGCTCCGGGCCTCAACAACCCGCTCGGTTCGCGGGCGCTCTACATCTTCCAGAACGGCCAGGACACGCTCTACCGCGTCCACGGCACGCCCGAATGGAAGTCGATCGGCAAGGCGGTCTCGTCCGGCTGCGTGCGCATGCTCAACCAGGATGTGATGGATCTCTACGATCGCGTCCGCGGCAAGGCGCCGATCCTCGTCATCTGATGACGGGCAGGGGCGGATATCCGCCCCTCACATTAATGCGCGGCACCCTTACGTCGAGCGGAAGGCAGGCCGGTCACTCTTCGCCCGGGCCGGCATTGAGCTGTCGCGTCAGCTGATGCAGCGTCTCGCGAATGTCTTCCGCTTGCTTCAGGCTGCATCCCGAAGCCTTGCTGATGCCCACAAGGATGCCGAAGGCCTCGTTCTTCAGGTCCTGGCCCTTGTCCGTCAGCCGCACGATCACCTGTCGTTCGTCGCTCGGATCGCGCTGGCGGCCGACATACCCGGCTGCCTCGAGGCGTTTGAGAAGCGGAGACAACGTTCCTGAATCCAGCCCGATCTCCTCGCCGATCCGCTTGACGGTCATCTCGTCCTGTTGCCAGAGCGCCAGGAGCACGAGATATTGGGGATAGGTGAGGCCGAAACGATCGAGCAACGGCTTGTAGGCGCGGTTGAATGCGTGCGCCGCAGAATAGACCGCAAAACACAGCTGCTTGCCGAGCGCGAGTGCTTCCTCGGGAATGGTGTCGCTATGTGCCGCCTTGTTCGCCATGCACCATTGTCGCAAAAAGACGTCCGAAATGCAATTTGCAAAATTAATTTGCGTACAATTGAATTTTGCGCTATCTAAATCGCATTCACTCAGGAAACGCAAAGGAGACCCCGCCAATGCCCATTCTTTACCGCACCACAGCATCTGCAACCGGTGGCCGCGCCGGCCAGGCCAAGAGCGCCGACGGCGTGCTCGACGTCACGCTCACCGTTCCGAAGGAACTCGGCGGTGACGGCGCCCGCGGCACCAATCCCGAGCAGCTCTTTGCAGCCGGCTACTCGGCCTGCTTCCTTGGCGCGCTGAAATTCGTGGCCGGCAAGGAGAAGGTAAAACTTCCGGAAGACACCACGGTGACGGGAACTGTCGGCATCGGTCCGCGCGAAGATGGCACCGGCTTCGGCATCGACGCCGCACTCGAAATCTCCTCGCCGGGCGTCGACAAGGCCGTGCTCGAAGATCTCGTCCAGAAGGCGCATATCGTTTGCCCTTACAGCCATGCGACCAAGGGCAACATCGACGTGAAGCTCACCGTCGCCTGAGTTTCCTCAGATACCCTATTGAAAGAAGCCCGGCGGTCTCCGTCGGGCTTCTTCTATTTCCGGCATGCTGTGTGCCGGTCTACTGCAGAACCTCGATGACCCGCCTGGTTTGCGGATCGACCAGCACTCTTTGCTGGTTGACGACGACATAGCCGTAGGTTGGCTGCTGCGGGATCGGGTAGACCTCGACCGTGTCGGGCAGGGGCTCGCCCACCACGACGGTGCCGTCATAGGTTACCGATGGGCTGGTTTGCTGAAGGACGTAGGTTTTGACCTCGCCGGGAACGACGACCGTCGTGGTCTGAGCCAGGGCGACGCCGGAAAAGGCAAGGCTCGCTACAAAACTGGCTAGGATGATTTTCTTCATGACAGTACCTCCTGTCCCTAGCCAACGGCCCGGCGACCGATTGGTTCCCCTTGGAGGGCGTTGAGCGGTGCTTGAACCGAGACTTCGGCTGGGCGTTGCTGGAACCTATGGTCCGGCTGGGCGTTGATGAGCAGGAGGTAAAATAGGATGATCGCCAGGCCGAAATCCAGAACCTGCACACTCGCGCAGCGCGAGCTCGAATGCGCAACCGCGTTGCGCGAGGAGTTCGAACTGCTGACGGATTTCGCCGAGCGCGCAGGGTGGCATTGGGACGAGATCGCTCTGGCCCTGCTGGAGCTGACGGACGAATACGCGGCCACCCAGCGGGCCGCCGTTGCAGTGAGCGGACGGCGCCTGAGCGCAGTCACCGTCCCCAAGACGCGGCATTGATGGCGGCACGGCAGGCCGTCGGGCAATTTCGCGATGCCGTTCCGGCACTCCGCGTTGGACTTAAGCTTTCTTCAGAAATTCGGTGCGACGACGCGCCCTGATGGGGGCAGGGCGCGTGGGAATGCATGGGCCGCGTCGGCCGGCCGTGGTTAGCGCCGGCTGAGGCTGCCGAGGATGCCGCGCACCAGGGCGCGGCCAACCTGGGTCGCGACCGTCCGGGCGACCGATTTCATTGCCGCTTCGACGACCGTCTCGCGCTGGTAGCCCGAGCTGCGCGGACGCGCCTGCTTGCCGGCCGGTGCCGCCTGATCGTCGTCGCCAAAGCCGGGCAGCGTCCAGCGGCTGCCGCCGGTGCTGGCCTCGCTCGTCTGCTGGCTGGCCTGAGCCTGGGCCTCGGCCTGCGCGTCGGATGCCTTCTTGGCGCGTGCTGCCAGGATCTCGTAGGCCGATTCACGGTCGAAATCCTCGTCGTAAAGACCGCGGACCGGGCTGACGTCCATGACCTTCTTTCGCTCGGCCTCCGTCAGCGGGCCGACGCGCGACTGCGGCGGGCGCACCAGCGTGCGCTCGACCATCGAGGGTGCGCCCTTGCCTTCGAGCGTGGAGACCAGAGCTTCGCCGGTGCCGAGATTGGTGATCACGGTGGCGCAGTCGAAATCCGGGTTCGGGCGGAAGGTGTCGGCGGCGGTCTTCACCGCCTTCTGGTCGCGTGGCGTATAGGCGCGCAGCGCATGCTGGACGCGATTGCCGAGCTGTCCGAGAACCGTGTCCGGAACGTCGAGCGGGTTCTGGGTGACGAAATAGACGCCGACGCCCTTGGAGCGGATCAGGCGCACGACCTGTTCGACGCGCTCGATCAGTGCCTTCGGCGCGTCGTTGAAGAGCAGGTGCGCCTCGTCGAAGAAGAACACGAGCTTCGGCTTGTCCGGGTCGCCCACTTCCGGCAGTTCCTCGAACAGTTCCGACAGCAGCCAGAGCAGGAAGGTGGCGTAGAGCCGCGGGTTCATCATCAGCTTGTCGGCGGCAAGCACCGAGATCGCGCCGCGACCGTCATTGGTGGTGCGCATGATGTCGGAGATCTTCAGTGCCGGCTCGCCGAAGAAATGTTCGGCACCCTGCTGTTCGAGGATCAGCAGCTCGCGCTGGATCGAGCCGACCGAGGACTTGGAAATGAAACCGAACTGGTTGGAGAGTGCGCTCGCATTGTCGCCCATGTAGTTGAGCAGCGCCTGCAGATCCTTGAGGTCGAGCAGCGGCAGTCCGCCCTCGTCGGCGATCTTGAAGGCGATGTTGAGCACGCCTTCCTGCGCGTCGGTCGCATTCATCAGCCGCGACAGGAGCAGCGGGCCCATCTCCGACATGGTGGTGCGGACACGATGGCCCTTTTCACCGTAGAGATCCCAGAAGATGACCGGGAACTCTTGAAACTCGTATGGGTTCGTCGGCAGGCCGATCTGTTCGGCACGCTTCAAGATGAAATCCTTGGCTTCGCCGATCGCGCCGATGCCGGAGAGGTCGCCCTTGACGTCGGCGCAGAAGACCGGGACGCCGGCGTTGGAAAAGCCTTCTGCAAGCACCTGCAGGGTGATCGTCTTGCCGGTGCCGGTGGCGCCGGTGACCAGGCCGTGGCGATTGCCGAACTTGAGCTCCAGATACTCGCCCTTGTTGATCGAATCATCAGGCTTGCGGCTGGTGCCGATAAAGAGCTTGCCTTCTTCCAACATGTGGGCTTCATCTCCGTTTCATCAATGAAAGCGGGCGGTTCGCAGTGTCGCGGTGGCGCGCCGTCATCGAAATGTGCCTGGATTTCTGTTATAGGTGGTGCGCTTGCGCCCGGCAACAAGGCTGTGCCCATCCGCGACCGGAAAGCGGCGATATAGACGGGTCGATAGTCACGGCTCACGGCTTGTTATTTGGTGAGCGATCATTTACCTTGACGTCAACGTCAAAAATCCAAAATGAGGGAGTTTCTCCATGAATGAACTGGTCACGCGCGTTGCTGAAAATGTCGGCATCGAGCCGGCAATGGCCGAAAAGGCTGTCGGCATGATTCTTGGCTTCCTGCAGCGCGAAGCCGCCGACGGTCCGGTTGCCCAGATGATCGAAGCGATCCCGGGCGCGTCCGAGCTGATCGCGCAGTACAACGGCGAAGGCACCGGCGGCGGCGGCCTGCTCGGCGGTCTGATGTCGGCGATCGGTGGCGGCGGCGTCATGGCGCTCGGCCAGCAGCTGATGAGCCAGGGCCTCGGCATGGGTGAAATCACCGGGCTTGCCAAGGAAACCATCGCATTCGCCAAGGAGAAGGCTGGCGCCGACGTGGTCGACGAAGTCGTCGCTTCGGTTCCGGGTCTCAGCCAGTTCGTCTGATACGGGCGTCTCGACTGCAAAAACGAAACCCACCGGCATCTGCCGGTGGGTTTTTTGTTGGCTGCGGCTGGTGTCAACGTTCGGATCTGCTTTCCCGTAGCGTCCGTTCGAGTGTGGGCGCCAGCGCGATGCAAAGAACGGCGCCGGCGCCGATGAAGACCGCCCCTGAAGCCCATCCGTAGTGTTCGATTGCGGTTCCGACCGCAACAGGGCCGACGAGCTGCCCGAAGTTGCTGCCCTGCATCAGCAGGCCCATCGTCATTGGCGCAAGCGCCGGACGCGGCGACAGGAGCGGCACGGAAGAGATCAGCGTCGCTGGGATGAGCCCGCCGATCGCGGAAAACAGGATGCAGAGCGCCAGGATCAGATGTCCGCCTGACGGGCTCAGGAAAATCCAAAGGCCGGACACGCCGGTCAAGAGTGCGGCACTCGCGACCAGCCTGCCGCGGGCAAAGCCGCGGGACAGAAGATGGCCGGCGGCCAGATTGCCGAAGACGTTCACCAGGGTGATGACGGCGCTCAGGAGGCCAACGGTTCCAAGCGAGACCTGCAGGCGCTCGATCAGCAGGATCGGCAGAAAGCTGGAAAGCGTGAAGCTCATCAGGCTGTAGAGCGAAAAGAGCACGAAGAGCAGCACGGGGCCGCGGCTCGTCAGCGTTTCCGCGGCATCGTCCCTGAAGCGGGTGGAGACACGCGATGCTTGTCGGGACGGCGAAACGGCGAGGAAGATGGAGGCGAGGCTTGCAAGCGTGAGCAAGCCGTTGCTCCACCAGATCGCCTGCCAGTCGGCAAAGGCAGGGCCCGTCAGCATGGCGATCGCCATGCCCGCGGGCATGAAACAGCTCCAGAGCGCAAAGACGACATCGCGGCGCTCCTGCGTCACCAGCCGCATGAGGATGGCGGGGCCGGCGACGACGACCAGCAGAAAGCCGAAGCCTTCGACGATGCGCGACACCAGAAGCAGCGTGAATGCCGGGCTCGCGGCGCCGGCAAAGGAACCGAGCGCCAGCAGCGCCATGCCGATGCCAAGCAGACAACGGTCGCCCGCCGCCGTGACGAATGCGCCGGCGGCCATGCCCCCGACGACGCCGACGATGGCGAAGACGGAGGTGATCCAGCCGAGGGCGGAGAGGTCAAGCCCCAGATCGGACTGCAGCAGCGGCCCGGCAATCAAGCCCTTGCCCACCTGCATGGCGGCGACCACACCGGCCGCAACCACTGTTGTCACGCCGGTCCAGTCGGTTCTGTCCCGGATGAGGATTGCCGTGGCGGTCATCACGCGGGCTCCGGCACGCGCGCACGGCCAGCCACGAGGGCGGCCGTGAGCTGCGCGATGTGGCGACCCTGGAAGCGCGCGCCGTTCAGTTCGTTGGCGCTCGGTTGGCGGTCGCCGCCACGACCGTTGTCGGCCAGCGTGGTGGCGCCATAGGGAGAGCCGCCGGTGATTTCGTCCATGCGCATCTGGTCCTTGAATGTATAGGGCAGGCCGACGATCACCATGCCCAGATGCAAGAGAACCGTATGGGTGGCAAGGATCGTCGCTTCCTGGCCGCCATGCTGGCTGCCGCTCGAGGTGAAGACCCCGCCGACGCGCCCCACCAGCGCGTCCTGTGCCCAGATGCCGCCCGCCTGGTCGAGAAAATTCTTCATCTGCGCCGCCATGCTGCCGAACCGGGTCGGCGTGCCGATGATGATCGCATCGTAGTCGGGAAGTTCCGCGACCGTGGCGACAGGCGCCTCCTGGTCGCGCTTGTAGCCTGCCTTGATTGCGACCGCCTCGGGAACGATCTCCGGCACACGCTTCAACGCGACGTCGGCGCCGGCGGCGCGGGCGCCCTCGGCCACCGCCTTCGCCATGGTTTCGATATGGCCGTAGGAGGAATAGTAAAGTACGAGCACCTTGGTCATCCGCTGTCCTTTCTGGAGAGCATCTCTGTTCAAGGAAAAGATGGGTGCTTTTCTTGATCTCTTGGAGTGATATAATTTTCATCAAGATGATCTATGGAATCGATCATGCTGGATGCGCTCACTCTCGATCAGATGCGGACCTTCGTGACCGTCGCCGAAAGCGGAAGCTTCCGCGCCGGTGCCGCCAGGCTCTCACGGGTGCAGTCGGCCGTCAGTCACGCCATTGCCAACATGGAGGCCGAGCTGGGCGTCGCCCTGTTCGACCGCTCAGGCCACCGACCGGCCCTGACCGCGGAGGGGCAGGCGCTGCTCGCCAATGCCCGCGACATCCTGCTCAGGGTGGACGCGATGCGCGCCCGGGCACGCGGGCTCGGCGAAGGCATCGAGCTTGAGCTATCGCTGGTCGTCGACACGCTGTTTCCGATCGAGACCGTCGGCCTGGCGCTGAAGGAGATGCGGGGCGCCTATCCGGATGTGTCCATCCGGCTTGCGGTCCTGCCGCTCGGCGGGCCGCTCGATGGCCTGGTCGATCGCCGCTTCACGCTCGGCATCACCGTCGGCGAGGATTTCCGCGATCCGGCGATCGCCCGCCGGGCGCTTGCGACGGTCGAACTCGTCGCGGTCGTTGCTGCAAATCATCCCTTGGGCCTGCGCGCAGGGGGAGATGTGCTCGACACTGCCGAGCTTGCGGACCATCTGCAGATCGTCCTGTCGGATCCGTCGCAGCGTACGGTCGGGCGCGACTTCGGCGTGCTCTCGCCGCAAACCTGCCGCGTCAGCAGCCAGGACACGAAACATGCGATGATCCGTTCGGGCCTCGGCTGGGGTCGGCTGCCGTTCTGGCAGGTGGAGCGCGACCTTGCCGAAGGCCTGCTCGTGCGCATGCCGACGGCCGCCCTCGGCCGCAACAGCCAGGTGGGGGCCGAGGCCTATCTCGTTCACCGGATCGACGAGCCGCTCGGACCCGCCGCCCGTGTTTTCAGCGAGGCTCTCGCCCGGATCTGCGCCGAGGGCTAGCGTCGGCCGTTGAACGCGAAGGCAAGCGTGAAGACTACGAGCACGAGGCCCACGCCGAGCGGGCCGGCGACCGGATTGATGAAGTTCATCAGCGCGCCGGTCGCGCCGGAGCCAGCGGCACTGCCGGCGGCATAGGCAAGCGAAAAGGCGGCGCTGCCGGCAACGAGCATGCTGCCGCGGTACTCTTCCCCGAGCATGGTGAGTGCTGCCGTATAGAGCGCGAAGCTCGCCGCGCCGATGAAGGCGAAGGTCAAAAGCAGCGCCACGTCGGACGAGAGGAACGGCACGAGAAGATAGCCGGTGGCAGCGATCGCGGCAGCCGAGATCGCCACCCGGCGGCGCGGCAGCCGGTCGAGCAACACACCGATGAAAGGCTGCGCGAGTGCCGTCGGTATCGCCAGGGCCGTGACGCTGAGCGCGGCAAAGGCCTGGCTGTGGCCCGTCTTGACGAAATAGACAGGCATGGCCGAGATCGCCGCGATATCGGCAAAACCGAACATCAGCACCATGAGGATCAGGATTGGCGCCTTCTTGAAAAAGGCAAAGAGGTCACGCGTTGAAGTGGGCTCTGGCCGGGTGCGGGCGCCCATGGTCAGAAGCCCGGTGAGGAACGCGACCAGCGCGATGTAGATCGCCAGGAGGGCAAAGCCGAGACCGCCGCTGGTGCCAAGCAGGGGGATCGCCAGCGGACCCGCGGCAAAGCCGCCGCACATGCCGGCACCATAGAGGCCGGAGACGCGGCCGCGCAGCCGGTCCGGGCAGGCGGTGTTCAGCCACGCTTCACCGAGCATGAAGACCATGCTGACGAAAAAGCCGAGCGCAAAGCGGGCGACAAACCAGATGACGAGTTCCGACGTCGAGGCCAGCGTCGCGAGACAGATAGAACAGCCGATCAGGCTGGCGATGATCAGCTTGTCGGCGGAGGCGAGCCGCGTCAGCCGGCCGAGAATGAGGGTCGCAACGCCGAGACCGGCGGCAAAGCCCATGGCGTTAAGGCCGATCATGCCGGCCGAGACGCCGCGGCTCTCAAGCGAAAGCGAGATCAGTGGATAGGTGAGCCCCTGCGCCACCGAGAAGGCGGTGACGCCGAGAACGACGGCGATGATCGCCGGCCAGTCGGGAGCAAAATCGCTCGCCTGCGCCTCATGCAACGACATCGCCCCCTCCCTCTGATCGGTGTCTTCAAGGCGATGTCCATATCGTATCCGCCGCCGGCAGGGAATTGGCCGGCGGCGAAATGACCGAGCGGGATGAGGAAAAGTGTGCGCGGTTTTCCGCCGGCATCCCGCCCCAATCCAAGAGGCGGGATGAGGAAAAGTGGATGCGGTTTCCACCCGCATCCCGCCCAACCTAAGATCAGGCGGCCTTGTCCCAGACCGGTGCGAGGCCTTCCGGGTTGACGATGCGGCCGTCCGCACGCGCAAGCGTGTGGATCTCGGCCATTTCGCCGTCGCCGAGCGCGAAGTCGAAGATCGCGAAGTTTTCCTTCAGGCGATCGATCGTCGCGGTCTTCGAAAGCGTGATCACGTCCTTCTGCTGCACCAGCCAGCGCAACGCGACTTGAGCGGCGGTCTTGCCGTGGCGGGCGCCGATCTCCTTCAGGAGCGGATCGTTCGGCACCTTGCCGTTTGCCATGGCGTAATAGGCGGTGATCGACATGCCGTGCTTGCGGGCGGTCTGAAGCACCTTGGTCTGGTCGAGATAGGGGTGGTATTCGACCTGGTTGGTGGCAACAGGCGCGTCGCTGAGCTTCACGGCCTCTTCCATCTGCGCCGTGTTGAAGTTGCTGATGCCGATATGGCGGACCTTGCCGGCCTTCTGAACTTCGTTGAGGGCGCCGATGCGCTCGGCCATCGGCACGTCACTGCCGCCCGGCCAGTGCAGGAGCAGCAGATCGACATGGTCGGTCCGCAGCTTCTTCAGGCTTTCGTCGACCGAAACGAGGAAGTCGCGATGGGCATATTTGTCGACCCAGACCTTGGTGGTGAGGAAGATGTCGGCACGGGAGACACCGGAATTCTGGATCGCTTCGCCGACTTCGGCCTCGTTGCCGTAGATCTGTGCGGTGTCCACGTGGTGGAAGCCGAGCTTCAAGGCTTCCGGCAGAACGCGCAGCACGTCGGCGCCGGGCATGCGGAAAGTGCCGAAGCCGAGCGCCGGAATGTTGGCGCCGTTGGAATTGACGGAATGCATGGTGGGTAACTCCTTGTACTTGGCATGTTATGCTTGATGCGCGCCCGGCCACTTGGCCGGGCGAAAAAGGAATGAGGCTATAGGTGGTCCTCGGGAACGGCGGTTCAAGCCGTTTGGTAGGCCGCCCCGGTGCGACGATCAAGGGCACCGCTGAGCAGCGTCAGCAGCAGGGCGGCGGCGACGAGCAAGGCACCGATGACGGGCGTCATGCCGAGGCCGAGCGGCGAGGCGACGATGACGCCACCGAGCCAGGCGCCGACGGCGATGCCGAGGTTGAAGGCCGCGATGTTGAGCGCGGAGGCGACATCGACGGCGCCGGGACGGTGTTGCTTGGCAAGCTGCACCACATAGAGCTGCAAGCCCGGCACATTGGCGAAGGACAGGAAGCCGAGTGCGGCAAGGGTGACCAGCGTCAGCACCGGCAAGGGGGCGGTGAAGGTGAAGAGCACGAGCACGGCCGCCTGCGCCAGGAAGAGTCCGATCAGCGCCTTCACCGGGTCGCGGTTGGCGATCTTGCCGCCGGCAATGTTGCCGATGGCGATCGCGATCCCGTAGAGCACCAGGATCAGGCTGACGGCGCTTTCCGAAAAGCCGGTGATGTCCTGCAGGATCGGCGCGAGGAAGGTGAAGGCGACGAAGGTGCCGCCGTAACCGAGCGCGGTCATGGCAAAGACGATCAGCAGGCGGCCGGAGCCGAGCACTCGGACCTGGTCGATGAGCTTTGCCGGCGGGGCCTTGGAGAGCGTGTTCGGCAACAGGGCGGCGATCGCGACAAGGGCGACGACGCCGAGACCGGTGACGGCCCAGAAGGTGGCGCGCCAGCCGAAGGTCTGACCGATCCAGGTGCCGAGCGGCACGCCGGTGACGATCGCGACGGTGAGGCCCATGAACATCATGGCAATGGCCGAGGCGCGGCGATCTTCCGGTACCAGGTCGGCGGCAATGGTCGAACCGACCGAGAAGAATACGCCATGGGCAAAGGCGGAAATGACGCGGGCGACGAGCAGCGGTTCATAGCTCGGCGACAATGCTGCGGCGGCATTGCCGACGATGAACAGCGCCATCAGGCCGATCAGCAGAGGCTTGCGCTCGATCCGGCCGGTGAGCGCAGTTAGAACAGGTGCGCCGAAGGTGACGCCGAGCGCGTAGACGCTGACGATCAGGCCGGCGAGCGGCAGGGTGACATTGAGGTCGGTGGCGACCGTCGGCAGCAGGCCGACGATCACGAATTCTGTGGTTCCGATCGCATAGGCCGCGATCGTCAGCGCAAGTATGGCAATAGGCACGACGAGACCTTTCCCACCCGGCTGGGAGCACCGGGCGTGTGGCTGTTGTTGAAGTCGGGGGGAATATGAGCCTTTGCACTCCTCACGATAATACGCATAATCAGACAAACGTTTGTGAATTCAGTTCAAAGGACGAGCATGGACAACCGGGCGGGTGAGATGGAGGTTTTTGTCGCCGTGTCGGAGACCCGCAGCTTCTCTGCTGCGGCGCGGCGTCTGAAACTGTCGCCGTCGGCGGTCAGCAAGCTGGTGACCCGCATCGAGGATCGGCTCGGCACGCGCCTTCTCGTGCGCTCGACCCGCACCTTGCAACTCACACCGGAGGGCGAAGTCTATTTCCAGCGGGCGCAACGGATCCTCGGAGACATCGCCGAGACCGAGCATGTCGTTGCCGCCGGCGGACGCATGGCGCCGCGCGGGCTCTTGCGGGTGAACGCCGCCGTCGGTTTCGGCGAGCGCTACATCATGCCGCTCGCGCCGGAGTTCCTGGCGCGATACCCGGAAGTCCACCTCGACCTGACATTGACCGATAGCATGATCGATGTGGTCGGCGAACGCACGGACGTGGCGATCCGCACCGGACCGCTGCGCGACTCATCCCTGAAGGCGCGCAAGCTAATGGAAACCCGGCCGGTGGTGATCGCTTCGCCCGCCTATCTGGAAAAGCACGGGATCCCGAAAACCCCTGACGATCTCGACGGCCACAACTGCATTCGTTTCAATTTCCGCCGCAGCGTCGACGAATGGGCGTTTCGCATGCCCGGCCAGTCTCAGATCGAGCACCGAACGGTCTCCGGCAACATGCAGGTTTCGAGCGGCTCGATCGTCCGCCAGCTCTGCCTTGCCGGGGTCGGCATCGGCCGGATCGGCCGGTTTCATGTCGAGCCGGATTTCGAGGCCGCAACGCTGGTGCCGCTGCTCGAGGACTATCAGTCGGGTGATATCGAGACGGTCTATGCAGTCTATGCGGGCCACGAGCATCTCGCGGCCCGCATCCGCGCCTTCATCGATTTTCTCGCCGAGCGCATGTAAGCGCCCGGCGTGCAGACGAAATCAGGCCGCCTTGACCGCCAGGATGAAGAACCGCGGAAAACGCAGGAGCACCTTGCCGTCGCTCGTCGCCGGATAGGCTGCGCGTATCCTGTCGGTGTAGTCGGCGAGAAAGCCGCTCCGCCGGCCCTCGGGCAGGGCGTCGAGATAGGGTCTAAGGCCGGTCCCTTTCACCCATTCGACGATCGCTTCCGCATTGGCGAGGCGATGATAGTAGATCGTGTGCCAGACCTCGATACGCGCTGCCCATGGCGCCAGGCATTCGACATAGGTTGCCGGCGGCGGCATCGGGTTGCGGCGGATGGTCTTGCCGGCAAAGGCCTCAGCGAAAGCCGGGCTGCGCGCGGTCTCTTCCATCAGCACGTGGGTCGGCTCTGCGAGATTGTCCGGCATCTGCACCGCGAGCGTGCCGCAGGAGGCGAGCGCCTTCATCAGCCTTTCAAAGATCATGAGATGGTTCGGAAGCCATTGGAAGACGGCGTTGCCGTAAAAAAGCGAAGCGCCGGTGGGAGGAACCCAGGTCGCAAGATCCGCCTTTTCGAAGGATACTCCGGGCAACCGCTTGGCGGCGGCAACGAGCATGTTCTCGTCGCTGTCGAGGCCGGAAAGTGTGCTCCAGGGAAAACGGTCGCGGATGAGTTCGGTGGAGTTTCCCGGGCCGCAGCCGAGATCGAAGGCGAGGCCTTCCGGCAGGTCGGGCACTTGGGCGAGAAGGTCTCTGGCTGGTCGAGTACGTTCGTCTTCGAACTTCAGATACTGCGCGGGCGACCAGGCCATCGGGAACTCCTTCAGATACCGAATTGCAGACTTTCGAGAGAGGGCAGGATCAACGCCGGACCGTGATCGCGATATTCGTCCGGCATGTCCGCCCTATTGATCCACACGGTGCGGAAGCCGAACTTCGTTGCCCCGGCAATGTCCCAGCGGTTCGACGACTGGAACGACACGGCGTGCGGGTAGAGCCTGTAGCTGGTGGTAACGAGATCGTAGACGGCAGGTGCCGTCTTGAACGCCTTGACCGCATCGACCGAAAAGACGTCGTCGATGACGATATCGAGTGCGGCGTTGCGCACGGCTGACGCGAGCATGGCCGGCGAACCGTTGGAGAGGATGGCGATCCGCGCCCCGCGCTCCTTGAGACCTTTCAGAACTGCCGGCACTTCCGGGTAGCAGTCGAGCGTCCAGTAGGCGTCGAGCAACCGCTTGCGCAGCTTCGGGTCGGCGGAGGGAAAGCGAGCGAAGGCAAAGTCGAGCGCCTGTTCGGTCAGCTTCCAGAAATCCTGGTAGCTGCCCATCAGCGAGCGCACCCAGGAATATTCGAGCTGCTTGGCGCGCCAGAGTTCGGAAAAAGCCTGCCCGTCCGGACCGATCTCCTCAGCGTGGCGCCTGACGGCCGCATGCACGTCGAAGAGCGTGCCGTAGGCGTCAAACACATAGGCCGCGTGGGACATCGTTTCCTCCCGTCTGCTGTCTTCGGCGCTGGCCGACAGGGCACACATGCCGCGTCAAAGCCCATCCGAAAACAAAGGCTTACAGCATCATGCCCGATCGGGCAGCATGCTGTCACCGTTCTTTACGCGGATCATGTCAAATATTTGTGCATCGCACAACGGTCGGCCGCTCGAAGGCAGGTTTGCTGCCTCAGCCCTTGGCCGGTTTCCAGACTTTCGCCGGAAAGCGCAGCGCCTGCTTGGCGAGCTTGCCCTTGAGCCCGAGCGCCGTGTCGCAAAGGTTGACCACATGCCGGTTCGGCTTGGCCTCCGGTCGCAACGCATGCAGGGCTGCGGCCGCGTCTTCCGGCGGCATGTAGCGCGCCAGAATTCCGAGCGTCAGCGCCGTCGCGCGGCCGATGCCGCGCAGGCAATGGACGAGCAGATGCGCGTCTTCGGGCAGCCGGTCGACGAAAGCGAAAGCGGCCTCGACCGCCTGCGGGCGCGCCGCATCCGGCTCGTCCGGATCGGTCGTGTCGCCGAAAAACAGTTCCAGGTGATTTTCCGGCGGCAGCTCGATCATCGACAGAAGCCGGCTGCCGGGTGCGCGGATGGAGATCAGGTGCGTCGGCGCCCAGAGCGCGCGATTGTGCCGCGCTTCGGTCTGCGAGCTGACGATGACCCGGATCGGCCAGCCGGACGGATGCGCCGGATTGGCCTTGAGGATGGGATGGTAAAGTTCATCCGCAGTAACGGCTGCCGCAAGCGCCATGACAGGACCTCGCTCGTGATTCTTCAGCGCGGATTTTGCCCTGAAACCCGTCCGGGCTTAAGGGCAAAAACTTGGCGAGAGGCGAAAAGCTGTGGCCGGAGCAGGATCAGCCCGGATGGGTGTAGCGCTTCGACCAGCGCGACGGCACGAGAATGGTGGCCAGCGTGAGCCCGGTGCTGAGCGCGAAGGAGGCCCAGAGCGACGCCGGGCCGAAGTGCCGCTGCAGCACGGCGCCGGCGACGGCGCCTGAGAACATGCCGAGCCAGGGCACGATCTGCATGAGCCATTGGCGGTTGGTGTTGCCGAGCAGCCAGCGTCCGAGGCCGCGCCCGAAACGGGAAAGGGCGCCGGTCACGTAGGTAAGCCCGATCGGCAGACCCTCGATGTGTTCGACGGCGGCGTTGACCAGGCCCATGGCAAGCACGATGCCGTAGAAATAGAAGTGGCGTGGCATCGAGATCCCGAAGCCGGCGCAGAGAATCAGCACCAGACTGACCATCGAGAGGACGCCGACGACGCCTAGGCGTGCGGCTGCGATCACGCCGAGCGCGTTGCCGAGGATGAACGCCCCGAGCGCGCCGACCAGCAGCAGGGCGCCGATAAAATCGCCGTCGCCGAGTGCGATCGCCGCCCGGGTCGTGTTGCCGCTCATGAACGAAACGAAGTCGCCGATGCTCAAGAGCCCGATCGCGTCGGTCATGCCGGCGAGAAACGAGATCGTCGCGGCGACGGCCAGCGCCGTGCCGGTGCGCTGTCGCTTGATCAGTCTTCGCCGTCTCGCAATGGTCATCTGCCTTGCCCCCGATTGGGCGCAAGGCTAGCGCATGCGGACGGTGAGTCGGAATGGGCGCGTGTCATATTGCCTGCCGACGTTTCCGGCCTGCTATCAGAAACGCGTGATGACGCTGATGCCGAGATCGGTGGCGCGGTCCATGGCGACGAGGGCAGGGATGGCCTCTTCGAGCGAGATTTCCCGGCCGATCAGTTGCTGCGGCCTGAGCTTGCCGTCGGCGATCATCGCCAGCATGGCGTCATAGCGCCAGGCCTGCATGCCGTGGCTGCCATAGATTTCGAGTTCGTGGCCGATTACCTGCGCCATCGGGATCTGTGGCGTCGCCTGGTCGCCGAGCATCAGCCCGACCTGGACGTGGCGGCCGCGCCGGCGCAGGTTCTTGATCGAGTTGAAGCAGGTTATGGGATTGCCGAGCGCGTCGATCGAGACATGGGCGCCGCCACCGGTGATGTCTTTCACTGCCGCTGCCACGTCCTCAACCTCGCGACCATTGATGACTGCGACCGCGCCGAGTTTCCTGGCGAAGGCGAGCTTGTCTTCGGCAATGTCGATCGCGATCGGCTGGGCGCCGAGGGCGGCCGCGATCATGATCGCCGAGAGGCCGACGCCACCGCAGCCATGCACCGCCACCCACTCGCCGCCCTTGACTTTCGCCTGGTCGGCGATGGCGCGGAAAGAGGTGGCGAAGCGGCAGCCGAGGCTCGCAGCCGTGGCGAAATCCATGCTTTCAGGCAGGTGCACGAGATTCTGGTCGGCAAAGTCGAGCGCCACATATTCGGCAAACGAGCCCCAATGGGTGAAGCCCGGCTGGAACTGCGCCTCGCAGACCTGCTGGTTGCCGGAACGGCATTCGCCGCAGCGGCCGCAGCCGGAAACGAAGGGCACGGTGACCCGGTCGCCGACCTTGTAGCGCATGACGCCGCGGCCGGCAGCGGTCACCACGCCCGCCAGTTCGTGGCCGGGCACATGCGGCAGGCGGATATCGGCATCATGGCCCATCCAGCCGTGCCAGTCCGACCGGCAAAGCCCTGTTGCCTCGACCTTGATGACGACACCGTTCTCCGTCGGTGTCGGATCCGGAAGGGTGCGGATTTCCGGCATCTTCTCGAAGGCGTCGTAATACATGGCTTTCATCGGGGCGCTCCTTGCAATGGCTGAATGGGTGCGGCGCGGCCGTCGATGTGGCGCGCCATCAGAAATTCGTCGACCTCCCGGTCGCCGTCGCGCATGCCGCCGGGAACGTGCCCGATCTTGTAGAAACCTGCGCGTTCATAAAAGCGGATCGCCGCCGGATTGTCGGCACGCACCACGAGCTCGAGCAGCCGGATGCCGGCCGAGCGTGCGTGGTCGGTCAATTGCTGGAGAAGCTGCTGCGCCACGCCGGATCCGCGTGCAGCGTTGCAGACATAGACCATGATGATCGTGCCCCGGTGCGCCAGCCGGCTCGCGCGCTCGCGCATCAGCCCCATGATGCCGACCGGTTCATCGCCGTCGAAGGCCACGAATACGGCGTTGGCGGTCAGCCGCGTCCGCCATTCTTCCGTTGAAAGCCGCTCCCAGTCGGCCGCCGTCGAGGCGAAGGCATCGGGGTCGCGGTTGAGCGCTTCCAGCCTGATGCGGCGGAAGATATCCACGTCGTCTGCGTCGAGATGCTTGATGCGCACGGCTTTCCCTTTCTTTGCCGAGGAGACTAAGCGAGAGGCCGTCGCGGTACCAGAACGGCCGCCATGACATTTTTTGATAGACCCATTCACCCCGATGCTGTTTTTTCGGGGTATGCGGAAAGACTAGAATAAAAACCTCAAGGAGACGCAGATGGCCGTCGATACATCCCCCCGCTCAGTGACCTGGACCTATGTCGATGGTGAATGGCTCTCGGGCAATCCGCCGCTGATCGGCCCGACCTCGCACGCGATGTGGCTGGGCTCGACGGTGTTCGACGGCGCCCGCGTCTTCGACGGTGTCGCCCCCGACCTCGACCTGCATTGCCAGCGCGTCAACCGCTCGGCGACCGCGCTTGGCCTGAAGCCGACGATGGCGGCGGAAGAGATCGAGGCGCTGACCTGGGAAGGCGCCAAGAAATTCGACGGCAAGACAGCACTTTACGTGAAGCCGATGTACTGGGCCGAGCATGGCGCAGCCGGCGTCGTCGCCATCGATCCGGATTCGACCCGTTTTGCGCTTTGCCTGTTCGAGGCGCCGATGGGCAACGGCCATGGCGGCTCGTCGCTGACGCTGTCGCCCTTCCGTCGGCCGACGCTGGAATCGATGCCGACCGACGCCAAGGCAGGTTGCCTCTATCCGAACAATGCGCGCATCCTGACCGAGGCCCGTTCGCGCGGCTTCGACAATGCGCTGGTGCGCGACATGCTCGGCAACATTGCCGAGACCGGCTCTTCCAACGTCTTCCTGGTCAAGGACGGCGTCGTCTTTACGCCGGCTGCCAACCGCACCTTCCTTGCCGGCATCACCCGCTTCCGCGTGATGACGCTGCTGCGCGAAGCCGGCTTCGAAGTGGTCGAGGCAACGCTGACGATGGCCGACTTCGAAGCGGCCGACGAGATCTTCACGTCCGGCAACTACTCCAAGGTTCTGCCGGTGACACGTCTTGAAAGCCGCGACCTGCAGGCAGGCCCGGTCGCCGCCAAGGCGCGCGATCTCTACATGGACTGGGCGCACGCGGCCCGCGACATCTGACGCAGCCGGGGCCTTCATCAGCGTGCGGCCGGGGGCGCTACGCCGGTGAAGGCGGCCAACCGTCCTTATCGGACATCAATGCGTGCGCGGAGCGCGCGCCGTGGCTGCGGCGCGCCTGTGGATCAGGTAGGCCTGCACGGAAAGACCGGACAGGAAAATCACCAGCCAGACAAGCAGTGTTGTTTGTACGATCGGCGATTCCGGCCCGCTGGCAAGCGGTTGCGAGGCGGGCAGGCGCTTCAGCGTTTCAGCGATCGCCGGTACGATCAGCAGGAAGTAGCTGAACGAGAGACCTAGCGTCGTGAGGTACGGCTTCAGGCGTCCGACGAAGGCGAGCCTGTCGACCGCCAGGCTTCCGGCGACCACTGCCAGCGTGACGAGTCCCAGCGCATGCCCCGCGTTGAACCCCCCGGTGCTTGAAAGCCCGGCAGAGGTCAGAACCGCAAGAATGAGCGTGGCGAGATAGATCTTGCCGGATCGGGTGGAAGGGACAATCGCGCCGTAGCGTCCAAAGCCGTAGAGGCCGGCAGCGACAGGGGCGAGACTGATTGCGGTATGGATGATGCCGAGCGTGGAAAGTGGACTTGCCATGAACTTGCTCCTTCAAATCTCGACCGACTAGTTGGTCGGCGCGGTTGTCAAAAGAAAACGCAATGGTCTCTTTGCCATCGCGTCCGTTGCCTCAATTTCTAACGCCGGCGGCTCAAGCCTGCCGTTCCCACGGGAACACCGTGCTGCCAATGCCCATTTTGTCGTCACGGCTTTTGATCCCCCGTCACGGCCCGACCACCAGACGATCCAGTGCCGGCCGGGCGATTGCGGAAAACACCGTCGGATCGGAGCCAGCAACGCGTGCGGCGAGCATCGCGCCGTGAACGGTGGCCATGAGGGTCTCGGCCTCGGCCTTCGGTCCATGCGCAGCCTTCAGGTGGCCGCTGGTCACTCCGTCTTCGATCGCCGCACCGAGCCATCCGGAAAGATCGGCAAAATGGCCGCGCACCTGCGCGACGACACTGTCGGGAAGGGCGGGGATCTCCGAGGCGAGAAGGGCGCCGATGCAGAAGGGCGTATGCTGCTTGGCGATACAGTCTTCCCAGTAGCCGACATAGGCTTCGAGCCGGGCGACCGGATCGCTGACGGCGGCAAACAGTCCCTCGACGTTGCGGCGATTGTTCTTGCGATAGCGGGCAAGCACGGCGGTTGCGAGGTCGGCCTTTGTCGGGAAGTGATGATGGATGGTTGCCTTGCCGAGGCCCAGTTCGGAGGAGATGTCGGCATAGCTGAACGCATTGTAGCCCCTCGACACCATGAGGCGCTCGGCTGCGTCCAGGATTCTCTCGTGGGTATCGCTTACCATGACCAAGATCTATCAACGGCGCTGTTGAAGCTCAAGCGACAAGCCATGTCCGCAAGGCGGCTGTGTCGCGGTCGTCGAAGGGGTCAGCCACATCCAGCCGGTCTGCCTGACCGGCTGGACGCCGATGGTCGCCGACGCGGCCGCTGGCCTATCGGCCCTGCAGGATCTTGATGAGGTTCACCGTTGGACCTTGGTTGCTCGTGAGCTGCCGGACGTCGGCATATTTGAGCCGGCCGGACGCCATGGCGTTAACGATGCGCTTGCATACGACAGCCTGAACCTTGCCCGGCGGGACGCTGATCAGCAAGGCGCCGTAGTCGCGATCGGCTTTCGACCACTTCTTGCTGACGCAATCCTTGTGCAGCGCCTTTTGCATGGCCGGGCTGCCCTGGACCGCGGTCTGCAGGCGGGCATATTCGTCCTGTGATGGTGCGCAGGCGGCAAGGGTCGTGAGGGCAACAACAAGTGAGGCGATGCGCAGGGACTTCATGACAATCTCCGGTTGGTGTTGTCCCGGTAATTGCATGTGTATCGATTCGCAACTCATTGTGGCCGACGGTGGCAGGTTGTGACGAGCTGGAGATCGCACCACGGACCGTCGCCGCTGCGACCGGCTTACGACGTCGAGTGCCCGCGCCTCGTGGCCCAGTCAGGCATAGCCGGCCGGGCCGCGATAGCTGTCGCCCGCGACCCTCGCTCATTGATCTACTGTGCCTTCGCCGGAACGGCAATGTTGACCGTATCGGGTGTCAGTTCGCCGCCGAGCTCCACCGTCTTCCTCTGCTTGTCGAAAACGCAGATCTGGGTCACGGCGGTGTCGGATCCCTTGGGCGTGCCGATCACCAGCGCCAGGCCGAAGCTTTCCGAGCCGAAGGGGTCGACGACCGCGCTTGCCTTTTCAAGCGACGCGGCGGCCGCCAGGCACTTTTCCGAGACCTCTGCCCGGAAACTTTCCCATGCATCGCCGGAGGAGGCGGCGGCCGTGGACGCAATGAACGTTGTGGCGGCGGCGAGGGCGAAGGCGGGGATGAGACGCTGCGGCATGGACTGTCCTTTATGCATGGTTGCAACGATCGCGAAGCTGCACGCGAACCGTGGCATGAATGTGCTCGAAAGTGTCATGCTTTCAAAATGATGTTGAAAGTATATTCCGTGGGTTGAGGAAAAATTGGCATTGCATCGGTTGCCTCCATGGGGGTCGGTGCCTATGTTCCCGCTCACGGATTTCCCGACGAAATTCCATGCCAAGAGGAGATGCCCACATGGCTTTCGAATTGCCGAACCTTCCCTATGACTACGATGCGCTGGCGCCCTACATGTCGCGCGAGACGCTCGAGTACCACCACGACAAGCATCACCTCGCTTACGTGACCAACGGCAACAAGCTTGCCGAAGAGGCCGGCCTTGCCGACCTGTCGCTCGAGGAGATCGTCAAGAAGTCCTACGGCACCAACCAGCCGCTGTTCAACAATGCCGGCCAGCACTACAACCACGTCCACTTCTGGAAGTGGATGAAGAAGGGCGGCGGCGGCACCAGCCTGCCGGCCAAGCTCGAAGCGGCCATCAAGTCCGACCTCGGCGGCTACGACAAGTTCCGCGCCGACTTCATCGCCGCCGGCACCGGCCAGTTCGGCTCGGGCTGGGCTTGGCTCTCGGTCAAGAACGGCAAGCTCGAAATCTCCAAGACCCCGAACGGCGAAAACCCGCTCGTTCACGGCGCCTCGCCGATCCTCGGCGTCGATGTCTGGGAACACTCCTACTACATCGACTACCGCAATGCCCGTCCGAAGTACCTCGAAGCCTTCGTCGACAGCCTGATCAACTGGGACTACGTGCTCGAAATGTACGAAGCGGCTTCCAAGTAAGCTGCCCGTCTTCGATGCATGACGTTTGGACCCGGCGCTTGCGCCGGGTCTTTTTGTGCTGAATGCGGGTGGGGCCAGGCTCAGGCAGCCGCGGGCGGTGTCTTCCAGCCGCTGACCCAGAGGTCCCTGAGACGGTCTCCTTCGCCCGGAAAATAGGCGTCCGCCGTCTGGCAATGCTCGACGCGGTCGGCGCGAAAGTTGCGGATCGCCTGGCGCAATTCGCACCAGCCGACGATGTTGGCGGTTTCCGAATAGTAGATCAGCGCGACCGGCCGGATCGTGCGTTCCGTGGCGCGGCCCATTTCGTCGCGATAGTCGAGCTCGAGCTTCTGCTCATCGCGGATCGCCCGACGCACCAGAGCGAGATCGATGCCGGCGGGCGAGGGGGCGATCGTTCCCCAGGCATGCAGCGCCTGCGAGCGGAAGGCCAATCTGAGCGGCTCGGGCACGGCGGCGGTTATCTTCTGGTTGACGCGACCGGCGGCCGCCTTCAGCTCCTCGTCGCCGGTTCGCGCCAGCAACGCCAGCGCCAGGGCGATCGCTTCCGTTTCCTCGATCGAAAACATCAGCGGCGGCAGGTCGAAGCCGGGCCGAAGGATGTAGCCGATGCCGCGGCCGCCCTCGATCGGCACGCGCATCGCCTGGAGTGCGGCGATGTCGCGGTAGATCGAGCGGACCGCCACCTCCAGCGTCTCGGCCATCTGCGCGCCCGTAACGGGCTTTCGCGCAAGCCTGAGGATCTGGATGATCTCGAAAAGCCGTGCCGCCTTGCGCATCGAAAACCGCTCCCGTCGTCAACGCTCCTGACACTACCTTGTCAGTTGCCAGAATTTATACCATCAGCCAACGAATTGAAAAAACAGCAATTCGTCTTGAGAAATCAAAACCAGGACGACGGACAACTGACATGACCTACGCGGAAAATCTCTGGCTCTTTTTCACCCTTCTCTTCGGCATCATCATCGTGCCGGGCATGGACATGGTTTTCGTCCTGGCCAACTCGCTGACGGGCGGCCGGGCCTCCGGCCTGTCGGCGACCGCCGGCATCATGGCGGGCGGCGTGCTGCATACGCTTTATGCAGCACTCGGCGTCAGCGTCATCCTGCATCTGGTGCCCGGCCTCTTCAACGTGCTGCTCGTCGCCGGTGCCGTCTACATCGCCTGGATCGGCTTTTCCCTGGTCAAAAGCTCGATCACCATCGGTGGCATCGAAGGCTCAGGCAAGCTCTCGCGCTGGGCAAGCTTCCGACAGGGCGCGCTGACGAGCCTGATGAACCCCAAGGCCTATCTCTTCATGCTGGCGGTCTATCCGCAGTTCCTCAAGCCGCAGTTCGGGCCGATCTGGTCGCAGGCCCTCGTCATGGCGGCGATGATCGCTGCGACGCAGCTCGCCGTCTATGGCGGTCTTGCCCTTGCTGCAGGCCGCGGTCGGGACTTTCTGGTCGGCAGCCCCGAGACGACCGTGTGGATCGGCCGGGCCGCCGGGGCCGTGCTCGTTCTGGTCGCCGCCTTCACCGTATGGCAGGGTTGGTCGGCGCGGTGATGCCGCCCCGGTTTCTGCAAGTATAAACATGAATATTAAAGTCATGTTATTGGCGCGCTCGTGGAGATCCCGGAATTGCGCCGATCGACGGAAATTCCTTTGTCCTAACAAGAGCATCAAATAAATGTTACTTCCGTCGAATACTCAAAATGACATCATGCCGGCGCATTGGGCATGAAGGCCAGGCAGGCAGATTCGCCGAATAGATTTCATTGACCGGGAGATCCTGATGAAAATACGCGCACTCATGTTGGCTGCCGCTCTCGCGGGCCTGGGTGTTACTGCCGTGACCGCAGCCGACGAGCCGCAGGTGGTTCGCCAGCAGGCGATGAAGAAGGTGGGTGCCGCGACCGGCGCCCTTGCCGGCATCGCCAAGGGCGAAAAGCCCTATGACGCCGAGGTGGTCAAAGCGTCGCTGACGACGATCAGCGAAACGATGAAGACCTTCCCGGACCATTTCCCGGCCGGCTCGGAAACGGGCCATGAGACCGAGGCAAGCCCGAAGATCTGGGAAAACATGGACGACTTCAAGGCCAAGGCCGCCAAGCTCGGCACGGATGCTGGAGCGGTGCTGGCACAGCTTCCGGCCGACCAGGCAGCCGTTGGCGCGGCCCTCGGCGGCATCGGCAAGGACTGCGGCAGCTGTCATGAGAGCTACCGCCTGAAGAAGAATTGATAGGCGACAACGTCCTATCCGGCTGAATGAGGAGGCACGCGACGTCCCGCCGCGTGCCTCCATTCGTATTGAGCACGCTGTTTTCGGCAGGGCATGAGGGGAACTATGGGTCGTCGGGCGAGAAAGCTGGTTTCGGGTCTTGTTGTGCTGGGCGTCGTCGGCGGTGCCGCCTTCTGGTGGCTGACGAAGCCGGCACCTTGGAGTGCCTCCCATTGGGAGGGCCTGGGCGAGCCGGATCTTGCCAATGGCGAACAGGTCTTCTGGGCCGGCGGCTGCGTCAGCTGTCATGCCAGCAAGGGTGCGGAAGGCGACGCGCGTCTGGTGCTTTCCGGTGGCGCACCGCTGAAGAGCCCGTTCGGCACCTTCCACGCGCCGAACATCTCGTCGGACGAAACCGCCGGCATCGGCGCCTGGACGCTGGCGGAGTTCGGCAACGCGATGACCCGCGGGGTGGGGCGCAACGGCGAGCATCTCTATCCGTCGTTTCCCTATGGTTCCTATGCGCGCATGACGGCCAAGGACGTCAACGACCTCTGGGGCTTCATGAAGACGCTGCCGAAGAGCACGGAGGTTGCGCCGCCGCACGAACTGCCATTCCCCTACAACATGCGGATCGCGTTGGGTGGTTGGAAGTTGCTGTTCCTGACCGACAAGCCACGCGCCGCGGTGGACGCGAACGACCCGAAGCTCGCCCGTGGGCAATACCTCGTCGAGGGGCCCGGCCATTGCGGCGAGTGCCACACGCCGAGGAATGCGCTCGGCGGTTTCGAGCCGGACCAGTGGCTCGCCGGCGCGCCGAACCCGGAAGGCGAGGGCCGTATCCCCGATATCACGCCCGGCTCCAAGAGCATTGGCAGCTGGAGCGCCTCGGATATCGCCTCCTATCTGGAGACGGGCTTCACGCCGGAGTTCGATTCCGTCGGTGGCTCCATGGTGGAAGTGCAGAAGAACATGGCGAAACTGACGCCAGCCGATCGCGAGGCGATCGCCGCCTATCTGAAGGTGGTACCGTCGCTCTAAGGCCTTGATCTGAGAGGCAAGGCGCGCTCAACTCCGCTTCGCAACGAGGAGGAGACTGAATGCGCCCACATGAAACCGCGCCCTACGACCAGTGGATCGAACGCAGCCCCGAGGAGATGGTGGCGCGCGCCGCGGACTTCTATGAGGAGGTCAACCGCCGCCGCACCACGCGCTACTTCAGCGATCGCCCGGTGCCGCGCGAGGTCATCGAAACCTGTCTGAAGGCGGCCGGCACGGCACCGAGCGGCGCCAACCATCAGCCCTGGCATTTCACCGTCATCGAGAGCGCCCGGATCAAGGCAGAGGTGCGCCACGCGGCGGAAGAGGAGGAGCGCATCTTCTATCGGGACAAGGCTCCGCAGGAGTGGCTCGATGCGCTGGCGCCGCTCGGCACCGACGAAGACAAACCCTTCCTTGAGACCGCTCCCTACCTGATCGTCGTCTTCTCGCAGAAGCGCGGCGGCCCCAATCCGGGCGACCTGAAGAAGAACTACTACATCAACGAAAGCGTCGGCATCGCCACCGGCATCCTGATCACGGCGCTGCATCACGCGGGCGTTGCGACACTCACCCATACGCCGGCGCCGATGAACTTCCTCAACGAGATCTGCGGCCGGCCGGACAGTGAAAAACCGTTCCTGATCCTGGTGGTGGGCTATCCCGCCCCGGATGCGACCGTACCGGTCGCCGGCAAGGTGAAGAAGCCGCTCGATCAGATCTCCAACTGGCTCTAGGCCTGTTTTCAAACAGAGGGGAGGCTGCTTTCCGCCCCGAAACGGAAAGCGGCTTACCCGATGCTGCCGCTGTCGTCGGGCCGATGCTCCCGCCCGTAAAGTGCGAGAAAGCCGTCGAGCTCGGGTGAGCCGAGGCCAAGGCCATGCAGGATCTCGCCGGTAAAGCTGATCGGCGCCGTGCCGGCGGCGGTGACGACATGGCCGCTACGCATCGCCTGCGGCTGATCGCGATAGTGCGAAGCACCATGATAGCCGGTCAGCGCCGCAAGGCCTTCGGCGCTGTTGCCGGTGTGCTCGATGCGGTCGAGAAGGCCGCATGTCGCAAGAGCATGGACGCCGCCGCAAATGGCTGCGACCACACGCTTGTTGCGATCGAAGGCGCGGATCGTCGAGGAGAGATCGGGCGCCTCGTTCGTGTCCCAGATGGCGCCGCCGCAGATCACCAGCCCGTCGAAGCCGGCCGGATCGAGGGCATCGACCGAGAGATGCGCCGAAACGTCGAGGCCACCCATGGAGGTGACGCGCGCGCCATCGACGGTGGCAACCTCGATATCGACGCCGAGATGGGTGCGTGCCGCCGCCATCAACAGCGCACATTCCCAATCGGCGAAACCCTCGCACAGGACGATTGCAAGACGCATCGGCAGCTCCTCAGCCAAGCTTCTGCATATAGCGCATGCCGGTCACCGGGCGAGGGACGAAGCGTTCGGATTCGTAGAAATGGTGTGCCTGGAAGTTACCCGTGGCGGCGCTGACCGAAAGGAAGTCGCAGCCGGCCATCTTCGCCTGCTCGCGCGCCTTGGCAACCAGGTGGCGGCCGATGCCGGTGCCGCGGTTTTCCGGGCGAACGAAGAGGTGATGCAGTTCCATGCCGCGCGCGCCTTCGGCTGCCCGGTAGATCGGTACCAGGATCGCGTAGCCGATCAGCCGGTTGCCGGCCTCGGCGACGAGCGCCGTGATCCACGGCATGCGACCGAAGAGATCGCGCTCAAGCTGTTCCGGCGTGATCGGGGCGGCGTCGCCGTGATGGGCGGAAAGCTCCGCGATCATGTCGCGCAGCTCCGGCAGGTCGCGCTGCTTGGCTGAGCGGATCGTCACCATCGGCGGGCGTGTCGCCGGGGTCGCATGAAGGGTAGGGATGGCGGTCTGTAGCATGTCTCGGCTCCTCGAGTTTTCTCGCCATCAGGAGCCGGAAAAACAAAAGCCGCCTGATGGCGGCCTTGTTGAATATGATCAGCAGGCCGCTCCTATCGGAACAGCCAAAAATACACGCGGCAAATGGGTGCGTTCTTGATCATGGGCGCTAGATTGTTTGTTTTCGCACTTTTGTCAACGGGGATTTTTCAAGGCGGCTAATTAAGCTGCCGCCTCAGTGCTCGCTCTCGCACATCGAATGGTCGGCGAGCGCCCGGATCACGTAGCAGTCGCCGACGGTATGGTTGCCGTCGCAGGCGACGATGCGTTCCAGTTCCTGCTCCAGCTTCTTCAGCCGCGCGATCTTCTCGCGGACCGTCGTGAGGTGCTCGCTGGCGATGCGGTCGGCTTCGCCGCAGGGGCGCTCCGGATGTTGGCTGAGGGCGAGCAGATCCTTGATCGAATCGATCGACAGGCCGAGGTCGCGCGCATGGCGGATGAAGGCCAGCCGCTCAAGCTCGCTTTTCTCGTAGCGCCGCTGGTTGCCTTCGGAACGCTCCGGTGCCGCGATCAGCCCCATCTGCTCGTAATAGCGGATCGTCGGGATTTTGACGCCAGTGCGCCGGGAAAGATCGCCGATGGAATACATGTTCGCCTCAAACCTATAGCTTCTGGAGCATTAGATAGTTGGGCGCGATCAAGTGTCAATGGTTGGGAGGGGGAGGGGCCGGTCTCGACCCCTCCGAATGCTGGACACTGCGAGCCGGGTGGCCTAGCCGCGATGGTTTTCGAGGAACGAGAGCAGGGCTTCGTCGAAGAGATCGCTTTCTTCCAGCTGCGGCGTATGCCCGCTCTCCTCGAAGAGCCGCACCGTCAGGTCTCTGAAGTCCGCCCGGTATTCGTCCCAGCTGAAGGCAGGAGCGACGAGATAGTCTGAGCGGCCGAGCGCAAGCAGCACCGGCGCTGCGAGGCTGTTCAAACTCTTGCGGATATCGATGTCGCGAAAGACCTCGCCCCAGAGATGATCGAACACCGCATTGTTGATGGTCACATCGCGCCAAAGCGGTGCTGCGTCGAAATCCGGTTGATGCCAGCTTTTCGCGCCGAGCCGGATCAGCAGGGCTTTGAAGCGCGCCTCAGGCCGTGCGGCGATGTCGTCGCCAAGCTTGGCCATCTCCTTTTCGAAGATCGCCTTGCGCGCAGGCGACACGGTTTCTTCCCAGATCCGATCGGAGAGCGCCATGTGGCGGGCCGAATGGCTCGGGCCGGTGCCGACCATGATCACGTGGCTGACCTTCTCCGGATGCCGCTTGGCATATTCGAGCGCCATGTAGCCATGGCCGGAATGGCCGAGAATGGGGAAGCGCTCTAGACCCAGATGCGCGCGCATCCGCTCAATGTCGTCGAGCACCGTCTCGAAACCGATGTCGACGGCGGCATAGTCGGTCCGCGCCGGCGCGAAGCCGCGATGGTCGATGAAGACCAGCTGCAACCTCTCGCGAAGCGCTTGGGAGAAGGTGCGCGGGTAGTAGGTGGCGCTGCCGATGACGAGCAGCGGCATGCCGCTGCCTTCGATCCGATAGCTGAGGTCGAAGGGGCCGGCGCGAAGGCTGCCGGCTTCGGAAACAAATCCGTCTTTGGTGGTCATGAGGATGATCCTAGCGATGGCCGGTGAACGGTCATATCCATGTCAGGCGTTCAGGCGGCCGGAAAAAGCCATGCCAAAAACCGCCGAAAGGCGGCCGTGGCGTCGGTTGTTTTCTGCCGGTGAACGTCGCTAACGGATCAGGCGCATGGAACTTGGTCCTCTCTGGAGATCGCTGGATATCATCGATTGTCCGAACGAGACAAGCCGATCGGCACAAGCGGCCCAGTCAGAGGATGTCGCTACCGCCATTGGCGATATCGGCGGTCGCCGTGTCGCGCTGCTGCTCCACACCCATGGCGCGCTCGACGGCCTTGCGGATTTCTTCCTCGGCGGCCTGCCGCTGCTCAGGCGGCATCTCCTTGAGATCCGCTTCGGTCAGGCCCATTGCCTTGAGGACCTGTTCGCGGATTCTCTCGACGAGGCTCTTCTTCGCTTCGTTCAGAAACTCGTCGCCGACCGAACCGTCCGGAGCCGCCGGGCCTTCCTTGGCGGAAATCGAAGCCGTGCTCTCACCGTCCCGGGTCGCCGTCATCCACAGCGCGTTGGAAAGCGCGTTCGATGTCGAAGGCGGCGCGATCGTGGGTGCCTGGCGTGGGCGCGCATCACTGCCGCTCTCTTCGATCGGCGCGATGGTGCCCCCCTGCTGGCGGCGCTGGGAGAAGTAGTAGCTCGAGATGCTGTTATCGATCTTCATGGGAATCCCCCGGAATCTGTCGTCCGGGGGAAGCTGCTGTCGCGGGCTTGCGCGGAGCTTGCTTTTGCAACCCTCTAGCGAGAATTAGGGATATCTCGCGCGCCTCAGGGCAGGGTGTAGGCGATGATGTAGTCACCCGGCCTGGTGCCGACCGAGCCGTGGCCGCCGGCAACGATCAGCACATACTGCTTGTCGCCGACCGCATAGCTCATCGGTGTCGATTGGCCGCCGGCGGGGAGACGCGCCTCCCAGAGCTGGCGGCCGGTCGTCAGGTCATAGGCGCGCAGGTAATCATCGACCGCGGCACCCAGGAAGGCCACGCCGCCCTTGGTGATCATCGGCCCGCCGATGCCGGGAACGCCCACCTTGAACGGCAGCGGCAGTGGCGTCATGTCCTCGACCGTGCCGTTCTTGTGCTTGTAGGCGATCTTGCCGGTCCTGAGATCGGCGCCAGCGACGTAACCCCATGGCGGCGCCTGGCAGGGAATGCCGAGCGGCCCGAGGAACGGCCCCATGAACACGCCGTAAGGCGCGCCGTCGTTGCGGTTGAGGCCCTGTTCCGAGCCCTTTTCGTCCTGACCCTTTGGCGGCACCTGGTCGCGGGGCACGAGCCGCGAGGTGAAGGCGAGATAGGTCGGCATGCCGAACATCACCTGCCGTTCCGGATCGATCGCCACGGAGCCCCAGTTGAAGGTGCCGAAGTTGCCGGGATAGACGAGCGTGCCCTCGATTGACGGCGGCGTATAGCGGCCCTCGTATTTCAGCGATCGGAACGCGATACGGCAGGCGAGCTGGTCAAACAGCGTGACGCCCCACATGTCCTTTTCCTGCAGCGGCGCTGGCATGAAGGTGAGGCCGGAGACCGGCTGGGTCGGGGCGGTGAAGTCCTCCGGGATCGCGCCGCCCGGCGCCTGGACCTCTTCGACCGGGATAATCGGCTCGCCGCTCCTGCGGTCGAGCACGTAGATGTCGCCCTGTTTCGTCGGGCCGACCAGCGCCGGCACGACGGTGCCGTCTTCCTTGGTGATGTCGAGCAGCGCCGGCTGGGCCGGCACGTCCATGTCCCAGAGATCGTGATGCACGGTCTGGCGCACCCAGCGCACCGCGCCGGAATTGATGTCGAGCGCGACGATCGAGGACGAATACTTTTCGACGTGCTCGCTGCGGCCCATGCCGAGCTGATCGGGCACCTGGTTGCCCATGGGAACGTAGACGAGGCTAAGGCCCTCGTCATAACTCATCACCGACCAGCTGTTCGGCGAGTTGGTCGTGTAGGTTTGCCCCTCTGGAAGCGGTGTCGTCACGTCAGGATTGCCGCTGTCCCAGTTCCAGATCAGCGCACCCGTGTTGATGTCGAAAGCGCGGATGACGCCGGACTGTTCCTGGGTGGAATAATTGTCGTTGACCGCACCGCCGATGATGAGCTTGCCGCCGACGGCAACCGGCGGCGATGTCGAATAATAGTAGCCGGCCGGATTGTATTTCATCCCCGTTTCGAGATGCAGCACGCCGTTGTCGGCAAAGCTGGTGCAGACCGAGCCCGTCGCGGCATCGAGCGCAATCAGGCGCGCATCCGAAGTTGGGAGATACACGCGTTCGGCGCAGGGGCTGCCCGGGGTCGCAGCTGGGTCGGCCCAATAGGTGACGCCCCGGCAGGTCTGGTGCTGGCGGTCCGGGTTCATGCCGGAGTTGCTGTCATATTTCCACTTCTCTTCGCCGGTTGCCGCATCGAGCGCGATCGCCCAGTTGTGCGGCGTGCAGGCATAGAGCGTGTCTTTGATCTTGAGCGGCGTTACCTGATAGGTGGTTTCGCCCACGTCGTCGGGGCGTTTGACGTCGCCGGTCTGGTACTGCCAGGCGACCCTCAGCCCCGCGACATTGTCAGGCGTGATCTGATCGAGCGGCGAATAGCGCTGGCCGTAGGCGGTGCGCCCGTACTGGTGCCATTCGTCTGGCGGTACCGAGCCGCCGAGCGGCGGATTTTCCGCGACGACATCGCTTGGCAGGTCGCCGCGGATGTCGTGCGGGTCCTGCATGATCGCGTATCCGGCGACACCGACCGACACCAGCACCGCAAAGGCCAGCGGCCAGGCACTCACGGCATAACGCTCGCCTGTCGGGCTTTCGAAGCCGAGCGGCCGGCGCACGGCCGGTAACAGCAGCCAGAGCCCCAGAAGGACGATCACGCCGCCACGGGGCCCGAGCTGCCACCAGTCGAACCCGACCTCCGAGATCGCCCAGCCGAGCGAGCCCAGGATCATGAACGCATAAAGCCAGATCGCCGCCGACTTCCGCGTGAACAACAGCACTGCCGTCAGCAGGAAGCCGATACCGATTGCGAGGTAATAGGGGCTGCCGCCAAGGATCAGCAGCTTGGCGCCGCCGCCGCCAAGCGCGAGGCCGATGAGAGCAAAGACGATGGCCGTCAGTACGAGCATGATGGGAACTCCCGCATCGAAGAACGGTGCCGTGGCACCTTTCCATTGCGGCGGTCCTCGCCGGACCGCGTGAGACAGGTGGGCTTTGAGGCGGCGGTCGCGCATGTCGCGGCCGCCCGGTCAGGCAAGGCGCAGAGCGCCTGTCCTTCTAGCACCTAACGCGCCACCTCTGCCTTTCAATAGCCACATTCCGCAACGCGGAAATTTTCGCAGGTCCGCAATAAACTTGCGCTCAAGCGAGGGCCGGCCGAGCGTGAGCCACGCGCGTTGAACCGCTGCGGATAGCGCGTCGCCCGAGAGCGATCGGCCGAAGGTCATCGCGTAAAAACAGCGACATAGAGCGATTGGGTGAATCTGTCTGGCAGCGGATGCCCAGGGACTGCGGGAACACAGGCATGGGGGTGCCGCATTCCCGCACGGCGCCCCCGTATGGCGCCCCCACATGGCGCCTATGTGCCGCAGAAGGTGCGCTGGACTTCCTCTTGCGGGCTCGGCGGAGCCTGGTAGCGGGCAAACTGCGGCTGGTCGGCATAGGGGTTGGCGGTCACCTCGACCAGGGTCTCGAACAGCGAAAAGTCCGCATCCTCGGTCGCGGCAGCGATCGCCTCTTCGATCCGGTGGTTGCGCGGAATATAGGCCGGGTTGACCGCCCTCATGGCGGTCGCGCGTTCATCCGGCGTCGCCTGCTCGCGGCTGAGACGCTGACGCCAGTCCTGCAGCCACGGGCCGATTGCCTCGGCCGAGGCAAAGGTCGAGGTGAGCACGGCGTCGGCGGCCGGGTCGCTAGCGCTGTCGCACAGCCGCCGGAAGGTGAGGGTGAAATCCGCCTCTCCCTGATGCATCGCCGTCAGCAGCGCCTGCAACAGGTCAAGGTCTCCCTCTTCGCTCATGGCCAATCCGATCTTGCGCCGCATGCCGTCCAGCCAGTGGCGCTGGAAGATCGCGCCGTATTCGCCGAGCGCATCGTTGGCCAGTTCCACCGCCGTATCCTGGTTGTCGTCGAACAGCGGCACCAACGTTTCGGCCAGCCGCGCCAGATTCCATTGCCCGATCGCCGGCTGGCTCGCATAGGCGTAGCGACCGACCTGGTCGATCGAGGAAAACACCTTCTTCGGATCGTAGGCGTCGAGGAAGGCGCAGGGGCCGAAGTCGATCGTCTCGCCCGAGATCGTCATGTTGTCGGTGTTCATCACGCCATGGATGAAGCCGACATGCAGCCAGCGTGCGATCAGTTCCGCCTGGCGCGCGGTCACCGCTTTGTAGAAGGCCAGATAGGGTCGTTCAGCGTCCTTGACCTCGGGGTAGTGGCGATCGATCGCGTAGTCGGCAAGCACCTTCACCGATTCCATGTCGCCGCGCGCTGCGAAGAATTGGAAGGTGCCGACGCGCATATGGCTTGCCGCAACCCGCGTGACGATTGCGCCCGGCAGGATCTGCTCGCGGTAGACCGGTTGTCCGGTGACGACGGCGGCAAGCGCCCGTGTCGTCGGAATGCCGAGTGCGTACATCGCCTCGCTGACGATATACTCGCGCAACACGGGGCCAAGTGCCGCGCGCCCGTCGCCGCGCCGTGAGAAGGGCGTCTGGCCCGGTCCTTTGAGCTGGATGTCGCGCCGCTTTCCGTTGCGGTCGATCACCTCGCCAAGGAGGATCGCCCGGCCATCGCCGAGCTGCGGCACGAAGGTGCCGAACTGGTGGCCGGCATAGGCCATGGCAAGCGGATCGGCACCGGCGGGAAGTCGGTTGCCCGAAAAGATCTCGGCGCCCTCGCGTTCGAGCGTCGCCACGTCGAGACCGAGCTCCTCGGCCAATGGCTTGTTGAGCTTGATCAGCCAGGGCTCCGCCACCGGAGTGGGCGCGACGCGCGCGAAAAACTGCTGCGGCAGGCGCGCGTAGCTGTTGTCGAAGGCAAAGGCTTCGGCATTTCCGGTCGGCGACGGGGGAGCGTAATTCATGACGATGCGGTCAACGGCTCTTGCCGGGATGTCCGGCTGCCGTCCTTTCCGCCCAAGTCTACACGACCGCTATCGCTTTCGCGAGGGTGGCGACGAGAGGGCGCCCTCCCGCAATTGCTTGCGAGAGGGCCGGGGAGGGCGAGGCCTCGCGCCTCAGGCGCTGAGCGCCGTCGGTGGAAGGCAGGCCTCGCAGATTGCCGCGATGTGGCGATGGTCGGTGCCGCAGCAACCGCCAAGGATGCGCAGTCGTGGCAAATGGGTCGTCAGTGTCCGATAACGCTGGCCGAGGTCGAGGGGATCCCCGGCATCCAGGGTCTCGCTGTTGTCGAGCTCGGCATGGCTCATCCTGGAGGCGTTGGCGCGGATACCGGCAATGCGCTGCGCCCAGGCACTCCCCGTATCAAGGCTGGTCTCGAAATGATCGGGATGGGCGCAATTGACCATGTAGTAGTGGGGATAGCCGCCGGTTTCTGCATCCACCGTTTCGATCGCGGCCTGAAGGGTACGGCCGTCTGGGAGCTGGCCGTTGGTTTCCACCGTGAAGGCGATCGAGCAGGGCATGCCATGGCTTTGGGCCGCCCGGGCAATGCCGGTCGCCTCGTCGATGCTGGTCAGCGTATAGGCGCCGACGATATCGGCGTCGCTGGCGGCAAAGGCCGAGATCTGTGGCCCGTGATAATCCTCGGCCTCGTCCGCGCTCATGCGGCCCAGGCGATAGCCGTCTCCGCGCGGCCCGATGGCGCCGCTCAGCACGATCGGTGCTTGCGGACGTTCGTACTCGGTGCGCAGTTCCGCCAACATGTAGATGGCGTTCTGGTTGACCTCGGCGAGGGCCGAGGCGTCATAGCCGAGCTTCATGCCCCAGTCGGCGCTGGCGCGCCAGGTGGGCGTGTCGAGCACGAAGCCGGTGCCGTGCTGCTGGGCGATCGCGAGGTATCGCTTGTAGTAGTCGAGCAAGCGTCGCCGCCCGTCCGCCGTCGAAATGAGCACGAAAGCGGCGAAATGCGGGAGGGAGATGCCTTCATGAAAGATCAGCGTCGTTTCGATGCCGCCGTCACTCAGGAACAGTCCACCCTTCAAGAGCGGCAGGCTGCGTCTGTATTTGGCCATATCGGTCTCCACCGGTTCAGTCTTGGCTGAAGGGCCCGCGGATGCCTCCAACACCGCAGAGCCAAGTAAATTTCTGCCTTATGATCATCTTCTAAACTAGACGACTTGCGGTATACTATTGCTAATATACTGAATTACTGTCGTAAAATCAGTGACTTACTGTCCTGTTGCCGTCGCTGCGCTAGGGGCTGGCCGCCGAGTAATTGCTGGAAACCGTACCAATGGTAGGGAGCAGCTAATGCGAAAGGGTGAGGAAACGCGCGCCAGAATCCTCGACGTTGCCGAGGCGGCGGTGCTTGCCAAGGGGTTCGGCGCGACGTCGATCGACGAGTTGATCGCCGAAACCGGCATCACCAAGAGCGGATTCTTCTACCATTTTCGTGACAAGAACGAGCTCGCGCGGGCTCTGCTCGAGCGCTACATCGAGAACGACGAGCGCATCTACGACGAGATCTTCGGCCGCGCCCATCAACTGTCCGACGACCCGCTGCAGGCGTTTCTCCTGGGACTGAAGATGCTGTCGGAAATTCTCGCCGACCTGCCGAACGGCCATCCCGGCTGCCTGGTCGCTGTCATGTGCACGCAGGAGCGTGCTTTCGATCGCGAGATCCAGGAGATCAACCGGCAGGCGGCGCTGAAGTGGCGTCGGCGCTTTGGCACGATGTTCGAGGCGATCATGCAGGTCTACCGGCCACGCGAACCGCTTGACGTCGACCAGCTTGCCGACATGGTCTCGACCGTGGTTGAAGGCGGGATCATCCTGTCGAAGGCGCTGAAGCAGCCTGAAAGCCTGCCACAGCAACTGCTGGTGCTCCGCTCCTTTGTCCGGCTGCTGTTCCAGCCGGCGGCATGAGCACTTCCAGAAAAGTGTGAAGCGGTCTTCCGTTCGGAACGACGCCTTTGAGGAGCGTCAGCCTTCCATCTCAAGCGCCATCGCAGCAAGCTTGCGCACCGTATTGAGGTTGCGCGCCGTGCCGGACTTGGCCGCCGGCAGCTTGAACTTCGACCGGCCGGAGCCGTTCGGGAAGTGGATATAGATCTCAGTTCCGGCAACCTGGGCTTCTTCGCCATCGGGTGCCACAAGCTTGTCGAGCGCGTCTGATGGTGCCGGCTCGCGCAGGAAAACGACAAGCAGCAGATTGGGCTTGGCGTTCGGGAAGGGTGCCTGATCGGCGATCGCCTGCAATTGCGCGCCGCTCCTGCTCATTACGCCCGGCGCCTTACCGAGCTTTTCCTGAAGGGCGCTGTCCAGCATTGCGGCTGCTTCTGCCGCCGGCAGATCAGTGCGGAACAGCACGTTGCCGCTCTGAATGTAGGTCTTGACGTCGGCAAAGCCGAGCCCCTCGCAGATCGCCTTGAGGTCGGCCATTGGAAGTGATCCCGTACCGCCGACATTGACGGCACGCAGCAGGGCGACGTGGACGGACATGGCGGGACCTCCGGGATCAGGTGAGAAAGGGATGAGGAAACCGCAAACGCGTTTCCTCATCCCGATCCGATTAGATCTTGCCGGCGACCTTGATGGCGAAGGCGTATTCGAAGGCGATCTCCTCGAGCCGCTGGAAGCGTCCCGAAGCGCCGCCGTGGCCGGCATCCATGTTGGTCTTCAACAGGATTGGCGCGCTGCCGGTCGTCTTCTCGCGCAGCCGCGCGACCCACTTCGCCGGTTCCCAATAGGTGACGCGCGGATCGGTGAGGCCGCCGAGCGCCAGGATCGCCGGGTAGGACTTCGCCTCGACATTGTCGTAGGGCGAGTAGCCGGCGATGATGTCGTAGAACTCGCGGCTCTCGATTGGGTTGCCCCATTCCGGCCATTCCGGCGGGGTCAGCGGCAGGGTGTCGTCGAGCATCGTGTTGAGCACGTCGACGAAGGGGACGGCCGCGATAACGCCGGTGAACTTCTCCGGCGCCATGTTGGCGATCGCGCCCATCAGCATGCCGCCGGCCGAGCCGCCTTCTGCGACGATCTTCGCGTAGGACGTGAACTTCTGTTGATTCAGATAGTCAGCGGCAGCGATGAAATCCTTGAAGGTATTGGTCTTCTTGGCCATCTTGCCGTCTTCGTACCAGGCAAAGCCGCGATCCTTGCCGCCGCGGATATGGGCGATGGCATAGACGAAGCCGCGATCGGCCAGCGACAGGCAATTGGTGTTGAAACCGGCCGGAATGGTGATGCCATAGGCGCCGTAGCCATAGAGCAGGCAGGGCGCCGAACCGTCGAGCGGCGTGTCCTTGCGGTAAAGCAGCGTCACCGGCACTTCGGTGCCATCCCAGGAGGGGGCGAAGACGCGGCGGGTGACATAGTCGTCCGGGTTGTGGCCCGAAGGCACTTCCTGGGTCTTCAGGAGCGTGCGGGCGCGTGTCGCCATGTTGTAGTCGAAGAGCTGCGACGGCGTGGTCATCGAGGAATAGGAGAAGCGGATGACGTCGGTGTCGTATTCGGCAGCGCCCGAAAGGCCGAGCGAATAGGCCTCTTCGTCAAAGGCGATCGCATGTTCCTCGCCGGTCTTGCGGTCGCGGATGACGATCTCCGGCAGGCCTTCGCGGCGCTGCAGCCAGACGAGATGGCGGGCATAGGCCATGTGGCTGAGGACCAGCGTGCCCGGCTTGTGCGGCACCACCTCGCGCCAATTCTCCTTGGCCGGTGCGTCAACTGGCGCTTCGACGATCTTGAAGTCCTTGGCGCCACCGGCATTGGTGAGGATGTAGAAGACGTCGCCGCCTTCGGTCATTGCATATTCGAGGCCGGTAACGCGCTCGGCGACGAGCTTCGGCTCAGCCAGAAGATCCTTGGTCGAGAGCAGCCGGTACTCGCTGGTCTCGTGATCGTGGATGTCGATGTAGATGAAGTCGTCGAGCAGCGAGCCGCCGACCGACATGAAGAAGCCCGGATCGGTCTCCTCGAAAACCAGCCGGTCGTCAGCCTGGGCGGTGCCGAGGATATGATGGAAGATCTTCGACGGGCGGTGATTGTCGTCGAGCACCGTGTAGAAGAAGCTCTTGCCATCCGGCGCCCAGGCGCCGCCGCCACCGGTGTTCTCGATCACGTCGGCCAGGTCCTCGCCCGTTGCGAGGTCGCGCACCCGGAGCGTGAAATACTCCGAACCCTTGTCGTCATAGCCCCAGATGCCGAGGCTGTGGTCGGTCGAATGGTCGAGGCCGCCGAGGCGGAAATAGGCCTTGCCTTCCGCTTCCTTGTCGCCATCGAGCAGCAACTGCCGGATTGCCTCGTCCTTGTGGTCGCCGTCACGGGGAATGCGGAAGTAGCGCGGCTGTTCGCCGCCGGTGACATAGGCATGACCATAGGCGAACGGACCGTCCTTGACCGGGATCGAGCTGTCGTCCTCCTTGATGCGGCCGCGCATCTCGGAAAACAGCGTCTTCTGCAGCGCCTTCGTGTCGTCCATCGCCGCGTTCATGTAGGCGTTTTCGGCCTCCAGATGCTTGCGGATATCAGGATCGAGGATCGAGGGATCCTTGAACATCGCCTGCCAATTGTCCGCGCGCAGCCAGGCATAGTCGTCGGTGCGGGTAATGCCGTGGCGCGTGTCGCTGACCGGCTTCTTTGCGGCGACGGGAGCTTTGGGGAGGTTGCTGAATACGGACAAGATACGTCTCCGGGATCAATGCGGCGGGAGACAATGAGATAGAGACCATGTCGAAAGCGATCAAGCGCAATCGAGCTACGCGCGGATCACCGCGGCATCGGGTGGGCTGCTGCCCCTTCCATCGTGGTGGGAGGGGCAGCGTGTTGCTACGATTTTTCGCCGACCTTTCGCCGGTACGCATCAACCGGCAATCCACCGACGCCCCAGTCTTCGAGCGCCACTTCGTCGATGACAACGAAGGTGGTGGCCGGATCCTTGTTGAGCACGGTGTGAAGCAGATCGGTGACACCCTTGATCAGGGCTGCTTTCTGCTCGGCGGTTGCACCCTCGCGGGTGATCTTGATGTTTACGTAGGGCACAAGCTTCTCCTATTGCGCTGATGCGATGTCGTAGTGGAAGACCTTGGCGATGATCTGCCAGCGGCCGTCAAGAAAGACCAGGGACAAAAAGTCGGTGAAGGCCTTCTCGCCGATGGCGCATTGCACCTTGGCAAACGCGGTTACGGGGCCGGCGAATTCGATCGAAAGAATACGGTCGATGCGCGCTTCGCCTCGGCTTTCGGGCGAGGGACGTTTTTCGACGATCGGAAAGTACCTGTCCATGTCGAGTTCGAGCAGGGTTCCGTCCGTCGCGGTGGCATAGAGCGCCTTCGGGTGGAAGACCTGCCTGAGAATGTCGGTGTCGCTGCGATAGAGCCCGTCGAAGTAGCGTTGGAGGACGTCGATGACGGCTGTAAACTGCGGATCCTTCGGTGACGCACTCATGCCGCGACCAGGCCTTCGGCCTGCATTGCGGCGCGCACGGCAGGACGTGCGCCGATCCGTTGCATGTAGGCGGTGAGATGCGGCCATTGCGTGAGCGGGATCCCGGTGCCGCCGCTCCAGTTGACGACCGTGAAGAGATAGGCGTCGGCGACCGAGAAGGCCTCCCCGAGCAGGTAAAGGCGTCCGTCCGCAAGCAGGCTTTCGACATGGCTGAAGCGTTTCGCCACCTGCAGCGTGGCTGCCTCCTTTGCCTCGGCGGATGCGTTCGGGTTGAACAGCGGCGAGAAGGCCTTGTGCAGTTCCGATGCGATGAAGTTCAACTGTTCCTGCAGGCGGGTGCGCGCCAGCGTGCCGTTTTCAGGCGCAAGCTTAGCCGCCGGGAAGCGATCGGCGATGTACTGCACCACGGCAGCACCTTCGGTAACGACTTCGCCGCCTTCCAGCACCAGCGCCGGCACATAGCCCTTGGGGTTGACCGCCTTGTAATCCGCACCGGTCTCGGTGCGATGCGTCTTGGTATCGACCCGGACGATCTCGAAGTCGGCGCCGGCCTCGTGCAGGCTGATATGGGGGGAAAGCGAGCAGGCGCCGGGGGCGTAATAGAGCTTCATGATCTGGTTCCTTCTGAAATGATTGCCCGTTTGTCGAGGACGGCGGAACCTAAGCCGAAGCGATAACCTTTGTATATCAGATAACCTTATGTTACCTCCCTTTCCGGTTTCCCGGCGGTAACTGGAAAGTTTTGCCCATGAGCTTGAAAATTCGGAAAAATCGGGCTGCGGCCTTGCCGCCGAACTGCCCGGTCGGCGAGTGCATGGTGCTGCTCGGTGGCGCATGGACGCCGAACATTCTCTGGTCCTTGAGCGCCGGCCCGCGCCGTTTCAGCGAACTGAGGATCGACGTACCCGGTATTTCGGCAAAGGTGCTGAGCACGCGGTTGAAGGAGCTTGAGGAGAAGGGCGCTGTCGAGCGGCGGATCATGCCGACGTCGCCGCCTTCCGTGGAATACAGCCTCAGTGAGCTCGGCGCGGAGTTCATCCCGGCCATCCACGCCATCGTCGAGGTCGGCTATCGGCTGAAGCAGCGGCGAGGCGTCGAGGTCGTGCGCAAGGAAACGCCTGCCGCTCCGGTCCCGGCCACCGGTGGATAAAGACCTACCAGCGCCCCTTCAGGCTCTGCACCGCATGCTCGATGAACGCGCGCACCTTCGGCGTTTGCGCCTGGCGGTCGGCAAAACAGGCGTAGAAGTCGAAGGGCTCGTGGTCGGTGCTGGCCAATCCCTCCTGCGGCAGTTCGCCGAAGAGCGGCACCACCAGCCCGCGCTCGATCAAGGGCGCTGCGATGAAGGCGCCGAGCCGGGTGATGCCGGCGCCGGCGATCGCCATCTCGGCGAGCGTGTCGATATCGTTGCTGACGATCGTCGCCTTCAGCTCCGGCTCGAAGCGCAGGCCGTCGCGGGTAAACGCCCAGCGAAAGATCCGGCCATGCCCGGCATAGCGGTAGACGAGGCAATCGTGGTGCACGAGATCTTCAGGCCGCTGCGGGCGGCCGCGCCGCTCCAGATAAGTGGGGGCGGCACAAATGATCATCGGCACGGAGGCCAGCTTGCGGGCAATCAGCCCCTGTTCGAGCTGCAGGCCGAAGCGCACACTGATGTCGATGCCTTCGCCGATATGGTCGATCTCCCGGTCGGTGACGACGAGCTCGATCGAGACATCCGGGTACCTGGCGGCGAAGGAGGGAACGAGCGGCGCAACCACATGCCGGCCGAAGGCGACGGACGAGGCGATCTTCAGCGGCCCGCGCGGCTCGGCGCTGAGTGCCGATACGGCGGCGGCGGCAAGCTCCAGCTCATGTACG
>NZ_JTLA01000298.1:0-2878 GCF_000799055.1 Ensifer sp. ZNC0028 | reverse complement strand
CCCACAAGGACCAGCTCAACGCCGACCTGCTCGCCTTCGCCAAGGCTTGATGGCAGTTGAAATCACGATGAGAGGCGCCGGCAACGGCGCCTCTTTTTTGCTTTTTGTGATAGGTGTTTCGCTTGTCGAGATAGCTGTCGCGTCGCGCCGTTTCGTGCACTATCTCGCAGCGATTCTGATCCGGAGGCAGGCATGAGCTCGAAACCCCGCATTCTCGTCACCCGTCGTTGGCCGGCAGCGGTGGAGCAGGTGCTTGCCGAACGCTTCGACGTCACCTTGAACGAAGGGGACGTGCCGCTGACAGCCGCAGAACTCGCGGAAGCACTGCGGACCTATGACGCCGTTCTCCCGACGGTCTCTGACCGGCTTCCGGCCGACCTCTTTGCCCGCGGCGGTCTCCGCGCGAAGATCCTTGGAAACTATGGCGTCGGCTACAATCACATCGACGTTGCGGCCGCCAAGGCTGCCGACATCGTCGTCACCAACACGCCGGGTGTGCTGACCGACTGCACCGCCGACATCGCCATGACGCTGCTGCTTGCGGTCGCGCGGCGGGCAGGCGAGGGCGAGCGGCAGGTGAGGGCCGGCGAATGGACCGGCTGGCGCCCGACCCACATGATTGGCGGCAAGGTCACCGGCAAGACGCTCGGCATCATCGGCTTCGGCCGCATCGGCAAGGCGATGGCCAAGCGCTGCCACTTCGGCTTCGACATGGATGTCGTTTTCTACAATCGCTCACGCATCGACCCGGCGGAGGCCAGCCGTTATGGCGCTCGCCAACTCGACACGGTCGAGGACGTGCTGAAGGTGGCGGACTTCGTGTCGCTGCATTGCCCCGGCGGCGGCGAAAACCGGCACCTCATCAACGCCGAACGCCTGGCCCTGATGAAGAAAAGCGCCTACCTCGTCAACACGGCGCGGGGTGATGTGATCGACGAGCCGGCGCTGATTGCGGCGCTCGAAGACGGTATCATTCGCGGCGCCGGCCTCGATGTCTTCGAGGCGGAACCGAACGTGCCGGAACGTCTGCGCGCGCTCGAAAATGTCGTTCTGCTTCCACATCTCGGCAGTGCGACGGAGGAGACGCGCGTCGCCATGGGCATGAAGGTGGTCGACAATATCACGGCGTTTTTCGACGGGCGCGAACCGCCGGATCTCGTGGCGTAGGCGGCTGCCCGTTTTCTGCGCAGAGCCTGCATGGAAATGCAGCATGTTGACGATTTTCTTTGCAAAACAATAACTTGACTTGTCGTGCCGCGATGCGGACGATAGCGCCAAGATAAGGCGTTGGGCTCAATGGGCACTGTGCCTCGAATGAAGGACGCCGCTTAGCGGTCTGACATGGACAAGGCAGCACGCATCGCCCCGCAGCGGGCCTGGGGCAAGGGACGGCTGGTCGCCAAGGCGGCGCTCGGCCACAGCCGCATTGCCGAACTCTACCAGGAAGGCTGCGCCAAGATCCGCCTGCCGAAGACCTTCGACACCTCGATGGAGGCAGTGCTCATCAATTCTTCCGGCGGACTTACCGGCGGCGACCGGATGATCTGGGAGGTCGCGGCAGGGGCCGGAACCGATGTGACGGTGACGACGCAGGCCTGCGAGAAGATCTATAAGGCGAGCGCCGATACCGTCGAAGTGAAAACGCGAATCGAGGTTGCCCCCGGCGCGCGCGTCGACTGGCTGCCGCAGGAGACGATCCTCTTCGACCGGGCCTCGCTCTCGCGCTCGTTGGAGGTGGAACTTGCCTCAGACTCGACGTTTCTCGCGGTCGAAGCGGTGCTGCTCGGCCGCAAGGCAATGGGCGAGGCGGTTGAAACCGGGCTCTTCCGCGATCGCTGGCGTATCCGTAGCGGGGGCAAGCTGCTGCATGCGGACAATCTCGCCCTATCAGGAGAAGTCGCCAGTCTCGCCCAGCGCAAGGCGGTGCTCGATGGCGCGGCTGCCTTTGCCACGCTGCTCTATGTCGGTCCGGACTGCGAGCTCCAGCTGCCGCGTCTTCGGTCGCTCGTCGATGGCGCAGCGGGCGTCGGCATCAGCCATTTTCAGGTCCAGGGCTGCGACAAGCTGGTTGCCCGTTTCGTGGCGCCGGATGGCTTCGCGCTCAGAAAAATCCTCATCCCGGTTATTTCGCACTTGCGCAAGCAGAAGACTGTGCCGAAAGTCTGGGTACTCTAGCGCGTTTCACATTTATATTTGAAACAGTGAAACGATCTAACGCATTGAAACTTTGTAATTCCTGGCGGAAGACCGCTTCGCAGACTTCCCAGGGAATTGCTTCACGAACAACCGGTGGCGACGCATGAATCTTACCCCGCGCGAGAAAGACAAACTGCTGATTTCGATGGCGGCCATGGTTGCCCGCAGGCGCCTGGAGCGCGGCGTGAAACTCAACCACCCGGAAGCGATCGCGCTGATCACCGATTTCGTCGTCGAGGGCGCGCGCGACGGGCGCTCGGTCGCCGAACTCATGGAGGCGGGTGCGCAGGTGCTGACGCGCGAGCAGGTGATGGAAGGCATCGCCGAGATGATCCATGACATCCAGATCGAGGCGACGTTTCCGGACGGAACCAAGCTCGTCACCGTGCACGAGCCCATCCGCTAGGCGCAGGGCGCCTGAAGCCTGAATGCGGGATAAAAGTATGCGGCCGGCCGAGGGCGGCTTGAGGAGAAGACCATGATCCCAGGAGAAATCATCGCGGCGGCCGGAGAGATCGAGCTCAATGTCGGTCTCGACACGACGACGATCGAGGTCGCCAATACCGGCGACCGCCCGATCCAGGTCGGCAGCCACTATCACTTCGCCGAAACCAATGCGGGACTTAAGTTCGACCGCAAGGCCGCCTACGGCCGCCGGCTCGACATTCCCGCCGGCACGGCC
>NZ_JTLA01000297.1:0-201 GCF_000799055.1 Ensifer sp. ZNC0028 | reverse complement strand
CGTCCTGGTCATGGGTGACGAAGATGGTGGTGTGGCCGGTGCGGTCATGAATGTCGCGCAGCCACTTGCGCAGTTCTTTGCGCACCTGGGCATCGAGCGCACCGAAGGGTTCGTCGAGCAGAAGCACGTTCGGTTCCACCGCCATGGCGCGGGCGAGCGCCACGCGCTGGCGCTGGCCGCCCGACAGCTGCGCCGGATAGC
>NZ_JTLA01000296.1:0-336 GCF_000799055.1 Ensifer sp. ZNC0028 | reverse complement strand
CAAGCGCGTCGCGCTGGGCTTCCAGCGCTTTTCTCGCTTCGCCTTCGCCCCAGATGACGAGCTTCCATTCGGGGTGGTCGGCGGCCACCTTGGCGAAGGATTCGAGCAGCAGGTCGAAGCCTTTTTGCTCTGTCAGCCGGCCGACAGCGGTGAGCACATTGTTGCCGCGCTTCTTTTGCCAGCCGGTTGGCAGGTTGATGGCATTGGCGATCACCCGCCCGTGGCGGCGAACGTCCGGCGGGAAATAGTCGAGGGCCCCCCTGGTCATGGTCACCAGCGCAAAGGCGCGCGGGTAGAGGCGAAGCTGCAGCCATTTCCAGAAGGGGCCGAAGGGCT
>NZ_JTLA01000295.1:0-268 GCF_000799055.1 Ensifer sp. ZNC0028 | reverse complement strand
AGAGGCGAAGCTGCAGCCATTTCCAGAAGGGGCCGAAGGGCTGCACCGCCGGGTTGTTGCGCTCGGACACGATCACCGGAAGCCTGAGGCCCCGTGTTGCAAGAAGCGTCAACACGTTCGTGCGCGTCAGGAAGCTCAGGACGAAGTCGGGACGGGTGCGGATGATGGTCGAGCGCAGCCGGGAGAGCCTTCGTGCCACCAGCCAGGCGGCGCGCAGCTTGCCGGCCTTCTGGGCCGGCACGTCGAGCCGCTCGATGGCGACGCGTGG